>CANQDH010000035.1 GCA_947591565.1 uncultured Bacilli bacterium
GTTCAAAGGAAACTTATGAATTCGATGCACGATGAGGGCTATGGTGAGGGTTTCAATAATGGTTATGACAGTGGTTATAGTAGTGGTTTAAGTAAAGGTTTTGATAACGGTTATGATAGTGGTCTAAGTAAAGGCTTCGATGATGGTTCAATTAGTAAAACAAATGAGTTTGTGAAAAGCATGATATCAAATGGTTTAAATATAGATTTGATATCTAAAATTACGAAACTACCTAAAAAAGAAATAGAAACTATAAGTTACGAACAATAATGTTTGTAACTTTTTCATATTATAATGTGAAAACTTTTTCTTTGATTTCTTTTTTGGTATAATAAACATGATGAAAAATTAAAACTGAGGTGATATTTAAAATGAAAAGAAAAATAATCATAATATCTACTATCATAATTATTTTGGGTTTAACTTTATATTTCTTAAATAAAAATAATCAAAATAATAACAAAAAGTATGACCAAACTCAAGATAATCAAAACATAAATCAAGAAAATAACATATCAAATGATGTGGATGATAATCAAATAGATGATTCTTCTAACACTTCAAATAATAACGTCCAAAATAATAGTAAAAATAATTTAGTTAGTTATAACGGTCATTTAAAAATAAAAAACAATACATTAGTAAATCAATATGATGAACCCATACAATTAAAAGGTGTAAGTTCACATGGAATACAGTGGTATTCTGAATTCGCAAATGAACAAAATTTAAAAACACTAAGGGATGATTGGAAAGCTAATCTATTTCGTATAGCCATGTATACATCTGAAAATGGTTATATTCAAAATAACAATTTAAAAGAAAAGGTAAAAGAAATTGTTAATATGGCCATAAAACTTGATATGTATGTGATTATTGACTGGCATATTTTAAGTGATGGTAATCCAAACATTTATAAAGAAGAAGCGAAAACTTTTTTTAAGGAAATGAGTGAGTTATATCAAAATACCCCAAATGTCATATTTGAAATATGTAATGAACCTAATGGAAATGTGTCTTGGGATAATGACATTAAACCATATGCTGAAGATATCATAAAAATTATAAGACAAAATAGTTCTAACATTATTATTGTAGGTACAGGTAATTGGAGTCAGGATGTTATAGATGCAAGTTTAAATCCTGTAGATGATGAAAATACCATGTATGCTCTTCATTTTTATGCTGGAACACATAATGATTCTCTTCGTAGCAAAGCAAGTGAAGCAATGACTAAAATACCCCTTTTTGTGAGTGAGTGGGGTGTAAGTGATGCCTCAGGAAATGGTGGTATATATCTAGAAGAAGCCCAAAGATGGATTGATTTTATGAACCAAAATAATTTGAGTTGGGCATGCTGGTCATTATCGAATAAAAATGAATCATCAGCGCTTTTGCTTCCTAGTTCTTCAGTGTATATATCTGACGAATACCTATCAGAAGCCGGCAAATTTATTAAACAAAATTGCCAGTTATAATTTACTAAATAAAAAAAATTTGTTAAAATAACAAGAGGTGGTGTTATGATTTATTCATCTATTCATAATGATAAAATTAAAGAACTTAAAAGTTTAAATGAAAAAAAAGTAAGAGATGAAAAAAATTTGTTTTTAATTGAAGGTGAACATTTAATTATGGAAGCCTATAAAAAGAAATTACTTAAAGAAATTATCATTTTAGATAATTATCAAACTTTATTTGACGTACCAAAAATTGTTGTTACAGAAAACGTCATGAAATATATAAGTAACTTAGTATCTATACCGAAAATAATTGGTGTTTGCCAAAAAGTAAATAATCAAAAAATCGGCCATAAAGTTTTACTTTTAGATAATATTCAAGATCCTGGTAACCTTGGGACGATTATAAGAAGTTGTGTTGCCTTTAATATTGATACACTTATACTAAGTAAAGATACTGTAGATATATATAACTCTAAAGTAATTAGAGCTAGTCAAGGTATGCTTTTTAATATCGATTTTATCATCGATGATTTAGAAAAAATAATCACCATCTTAAAGAGTAAACAATATAAAATATTATCAACAGATGTAAAAAAAGGAAAAAGTTTAAATATACTTGCAAATATTCCAAAAGTTGCTATAATAATGGGTAATGAAGGAAATGGCGTATCTGAAAACCTTCAAAAATTAAGTGATGATTTCCTTTCCATAAAGATGCATAACAGTTGTGAAAGTTTAAATGTTGCCGTTGCAACAAGCATTATTCTTTATGAATTAAGTAAGTAGGTGCAAAGATGAATTTTATTTACATTGGTGATTTAGTTAATACTCATGGCATAAAAGGTGAAGTCCGAATTGTTTCCAATTTTAAATATAAAGATAATGTTTTTAAAGAAGGTTTTAAATTATATATAGGAAAGAAAAAGGAAATGCTAACAATCAGGACGCATAGAGTTCATAAAAATTATGATATGGTTACCTTTAATGAGATAAATAGTATCGAAGATGCTTTAATATATAAAGGTGAACTAGTATATATAAGTAGAGGCGATTTAAAAGAATATGACTATTTTAACGAAGATTTAATCAATATGGAGGTATATAGTGAAGATGGTCAAAAACTTGGAATCGTTAAATCCATAGATAAAAACATTATATATGATATCTTAGTTGTTAATACAGGCACCAAAAATTTCTTTGTACCTAATATTCCTGAATTTATATTGAAAGTTGATTTAGAAAAAAAACGCATAATGATTAATAATATCAAAGGATTAATAGATGATAATTGATATTTTAACCTTATTTCCAAATAATTTTAATGGTTTTTTATCTGAATCAATTATTAAAAGAGCTATCGATAAAAAAAAGGTTGTTATTAACATACATAATATAAGAGATTACTCACTTGATATTCATAAAAGAGTCGATGATTATCCTTTTGGTGGTGGCGAAGGTATGGTCTTAATGCCAGAACCTGTTTTTAGGGCTGTTGAGGCAATTAGAAATGAAGATAGTTTTGTCATTTTGATGACGCCTCAAGGGGTTAAATATAATCAAAAAATAGCCTATGATTTAACATCACATAAGCATATTATTATTATTTGTGGCCACTATGAAGGCTTTGACGAACGTGTTAGAAGTTTAGCTGACATGGAAGTAAGTATAGGGGATTACATCTTAACGGGAGGCGAACTCGCGTCTATGGTTATAACAGATAGTGTGGTTCGATTAATTGATGGTGTCATCGCTAAGGACTCATCAACGAATGACTCATTTAATAATAATTTACTTGATTATCCTGTATATACCAAACCTAGAGATTTTAGGGGCATGGTTGTCCCAGATGTCTTACTTTCCGGTAATCATGAAAATATCAACAAATGGAGATTAGAGCAGCAACAACAAAGAACTAAGCTAAGAAGACCTGATTTATTAGAAAAGAGATGATTTTATGGCTAATTACAAATTAGACCAAAAACATAAATTTGCAGGATCAAATATATCTATTGATATAAAGAAAAGTAATGGATATAAAGTTACACCCAAAAACAAAGTAAAATATGGTGTATCTGTTAATGAAATGTTCATTATTAATCCATCTCTTATCGAGAAATTATTAAGGAAAAAAATTGGTATCAAGTTAGATAATTACTTACAATATATCATTACCGTTCTTGATGATGAAGAATCCGATGCCGGTAAAATATCAACGGTTTTATCTGATTTAAATCGTTATCAAGAAATTGTTAAAAACAATTATAGACAATATTTAGATGAAAAATATATTGAATTGTTACTTAAAAAAATAGAGTTATTAGAATACGAATTAAAAAGAAAATTGATGCAACTAAATGCATATAATTATTCTAAATTACAAAATCTTTATAGTGAAGAAATGACTGAAGAAAGAAAAAGATCAAGATAAAAAGTTTGACCTAAATATTTAATTTAAAAAGAGTTGAATTTTATATAAATATATGATAGAATTATACCTAGTGATCCGCTGATTACTATTATGATCACAAATAATAGAAGGAGATGCGAATATTTATGAATTTAGTAGACAAAATTACTAAAAAACAAATTAGAACTGATATCCCTGAATTTAGAGTTGGAGATACAGTAAGAGTTGGTATTAGAATTAGTGAAGGTAAAGGAGAAAGAGTACAAAACTTTGAAGGTATTGTTATGGCCATCAAAGGTAGTGGTATTTCAAGAACATTTACTGTTAGAAAATTATCTGATAAAATCGGAGTTGAAAGAACTTTACCAATCAATTCACCTAAAATTGATGCTATAACAGTTATTTCCAAAGGTAAAGTAAGAAGAGCAAAATTAAATTACCTTAGAACACTAAAAAGCCAACCAAGAATTAAAGAACGTAGAGATAAAGAAAAGGCTGCTTAAGTCTTTTTTTAATATGAAAGGGGTCTTATATGAAATATGTAAAAGCTATTTTACCTTATATTATCGTTGTGATTCTCGTTTTAGTCGTAAGAAGTTATATTATGACACCTGTTTTAGTTGATGGTAGTTCGATGGAACCCAATTTAGTAAATAATCAGGTTCTTATTTTAAAACGTTATGATCGAAAACCACAAAGATTTGACGTTGTTGTTTTCAAGTATGGAAAATCAAAATTAGTTAAACGGGTTATAGGCCTTCCTGGTGAATATATTGAATATAAAAATTCCAAATTGTATGTAAATGGTAAGCAGATTGATGAGGATATGATTAGTGAGGCTACATATAACTTTGATTTAGGTATGTTAGGTTATACCGTCATACCTGATGGCTATTACTTTGTGATGGGCGATAATCGTAATAATTCTAAAGATAGTAGAATCATAGGATTAATTAAACAACAAGATATTTTAGGTACTGTTTCTTTATCAATTTTTCCCTTTAATAGGTTCGGATTTATAAAATAACATCAAAAAATGTTATTTTTTTTGCAAAAAATGCAACTTTTTTCAAAAAAATAGGGGTATCATCCAAAAAAAACCAAATAATTATTATAGGGAGGTGTGTTGAGATGAAAAAATATCCATTTGTTAAGCAAACATCAAGTAAGGCATGTGGGGTTGCTTCTTTATCCATGATTATTAAATATTATAAAGGTTATGCCGATAATAATTATCTATCTGATCTAACTAAAACGGGTAAAGATGGAACAACAGCTTACCACATAGTTGAAGGAGCTAAAAAATTAGGTTTTGAAAGTAAAGGTCTTAAAACCAATTTAAATGACTTAGATAAAATCATAATGCCTTGTATAGCGCACATAGTTATAAATAAAACCTATAATCATTATGTTGTTATATATGAAATTAATTTTAAAAAAAATTATTTAATTATTGGAGATCCAGCAACTAAGTTATATAAAATGTCTTTTCATGAGTTTCAAAGCCTTTGGACAGGTGTTATTCTAACATTTAGACCATTAAGTCAAATTCCAATTATTAATAACGAAATAACTATGAAACAATTCATATATAATTTAGTGAAATGTAATCATGCCATAATTTTATCAATTTTGCTATTATCCATTTTCATTACTTTACTTTCACTGATTACATCTTTTTCATTCAAATTATTGTTTGACAATATGATGAATTTCCAATCTAAAAGCTATTTATATATTATCCTCTGCTCTTATCTACTTGTTATTTTAACTAAAAATGTGCTCAGCTATATACGATTTAAAATCCTAATTTTTGTAAGTCAAAGAATTGATTGGCAATTAACAAATGATGTTTTTTGTAAAATCATGAACCTCCCTTATCATTATTATCGAAAAAGAACAACAGGTGATATGGTATCGCGCATTAGTGATTTAGGCACTTTAAAAGATACTATCAGTAAAACTCTTTTAACTTTATTTGTCGATGTACCACTAACTTTATTTTCATCTATTACATTATATTTTATTAGTCCTAAATTGTTTTTCATTTCATTTTTAATATTTTTAACTTATTGCCTTATTATCTTTATTTTTAGACCAATATATAAAGAATTGATATCTAACTTACACAAAGAAAATGCCAAGGTGAATTCTTGTATGGTAGAAAACATAAGTGCATTTGAAACAATAAAAGGTCTTGGAATAGAGGAAAAACAAACGCAGCAATTTCGAAATCTTTACTATGGTTTAACAAGTACCTCTTTAAAACTTCAAAAGACGATGAATGGACAAGCTACAATAAAAACGATTGTTGATGAAATTGGCACTTTGCTTATTAGTTTTGTTGGTATTTTGCTAGTGATGGACTCTAAAATATCGGTTGGATCTTTACTTGCTTTTACTTCTCTTTTAGCTTATTTTATATCGCCAATTAAGAATATTATCGATATGGATAGCAACATTAAAGAATCTAAAAATGCTTTAACGCGAGTCTTAGAGATATTAATTAAGCATGATGAAACAGGTAAAAAATTTAATGATGCTTTTCACAATATCGAATATCGCAATTTATCTTATTCGTATGATGATTATAATTTAGTATTATCTAATATAAATCTTCAAATAAAAGAAGGCGAAAAACTTCTTATTATAGGTGATAGTGGTAGTGGTAAAAGTACGTTAATGAAGTTGTTAATGAAATTTCATGAAGTTAAAAGAAACTGTTTATTTATTGATAATATTGATATTAATGATTATAGTGAAGAATGTATAAAAGAAAACATTTGTTATATATCCCAAAATGAAATGCTTTTTACTGATTCACTATATAATAATTTGTGTTTAAATGATGATGTGAGTGATAAAAAATTAAATGAAGTCTTGGATATATGTTATATTAAAGATATTTTTAAAAAAAGTAATCTTGGTATAAATACACTTATCGAAGAAAATGGTTTCAATTTATCAGGTGGTGAAAAACAAAGAATTGTTTTAGGTAGAACGCTTTTAAAACCTTTTAATATTTTAATTATTGATGAGGGATTAAATCAAGTCGATATTTCTTTAGAAAGAAAAATATTAAAAAATATTATAAAAAAATATCAAGATAAAACAATTATTGTTATTTCACATCGTCTTGAAAATATGGACTTATTTCCTAGGGTGATTAAATTTAAACATACCAAAATAGAAGGAGATGTACGAAAAAATGGATAAAGATATGAGTCTAATTATAAGTAATAAAAGTATCAAAATACCTCCTTTTTATAAAATGTTACTCCTTGTTTTTATAATAATCTTTATCTATTTACTTTTAACTAAAATATCTTTATATGATGTATATGATGCAAGAATTGTTAGAATGGAGGATGAATATTATGCTCAGGTTCTGGTTCCCCTTAATAACCAGGTATTTATTCAAAATAATATCTTTTTAGTTGATCATAAGGAATATAAGTATAAAATTTATAATATTGAAGAAAATTATGTTTCGTACAATAATGTAAACTATATGCTTGTAAATGTCATATCTAATTTAGATGAATCTTATAACATTGAAAATAATTATTTAAAAATTAAACAAAGAAGAAAAAAAGATACATTATTTAATATTATTTTAGAAAAAATAAAGGAAGGGATGAATTTATAATGGAAATGAATCAAAAAGAATTAATGAAAGTTAATGGTGGTGGAATAAGTTTTGGATTAGGATTATTAATTAGTGCAGGTATTGTCTTTTTAATTGGCGTTGTGGATGGTTTTGTAAGACCATTAAAATGTAATTAGGAGGGATAAAATGGAACTAAATAGAAGAGATTTACTTTCAGTTGTAGGTGGAATTAGTATTTCAGGTACACTTATTAATGCTTTAGTCAAAGGTATTAACTCTATTCTTGATTTAGGAAGAAGTCTAGGTACAGCTATTAGACGTATAAATTCTGGTAGTATATGTACTCTTTAAAAGCCGTTTGCAAAAATAAAAAAATTTTGTTGCCAATTATATTTATGATGTTTCTTTTATTATTACCAGTGTTTAATATTTTATGCGATATTATATTTTACTATGGTAATTTTGTTGGAACATTTGCACGTTATATATCTGAAGGAAAGATTTGTTTAGGTTTCTAGACGAATCTTTTTCTTTTTTCGTCAAATTATGATAGATTTTTCTTGAAATGGGTTATATAAAGTGATATAATATCACTAGTTGCAGAGGGGAGGGATTAACTTATGTCTACAGTAACAGTTAAAAATGGTAACGTAGAAGGTGCACTAAAATTATTTAAACAAAGAAATGCAAAGAATGGCCTCCTAAAAGAAGCTCGTAAAAGACAAGAAGGGTATATGAAACCTGGTGTTAAAAGAAGAGAAGCAAAAAAAGAAGCAATTAGAAATAATCGTCGTAATAATAGAGATAATTACTAATAGAGGGAGAACATTATGAAAAATAGAATAATTGAAGATATTAAACTTGCAATGAAAGCCCAAGATAAGGTTAAATTACCTGTTGTTAGGATGCTTAAGGCTGATGTTCAAATGGCTGAATTAAATAAAAAAGCGGATCTTACCGATGATGAAATTATATCTATTGTAAGTAAACAAATTAAAATGCGTAAAGATTCAATTAAAGAGTTTGAAAAAGGTAATCGAAATGATTTGATTGAAGCAGCAAAGGCTGAGATAAAAATTCTTGAAGAATATTTACCTGAACAACTAAGTGAGCAAGAAGTAACAAATATTATTAATGATGTTTTTTCTAAAGTAAATCCTAGTTCACAATCTGATATGGGCAAAATTATGGGACTTTTAAATCCACTTGTTAAAGGCAAAACAGATATGGGATTAGTTAGTAAAATTGTAAAAGAGAAATTATCAAATTTATAGTATATTTTATCAAATTATATGATATAATTATATTAGATAATTTCTTAATTGCAGGTGTGGTTCAATGGTAGAACG
>CANQDH010000036.1 GCA_947591565.1 uncultured Bacilli bacterium
CCATCGATGATTTCCATTTTGGCTTTCCAAATTTGCTTTTTAGAACCAAGATTGCCAATATGTGATGAACCAATATTTGTAATAACTGACATATCTGGTCTAATAATTTTAGATAAGCGCGATATTTCTCCCTTATGATTCATGCCTACTTCTAAAATAGCTATATCAATACTATCATCTAATTTACTTAAAGTAAGTGGAACACCAATATGATTATTTTTATTACCTTCACTTTTCAAACAATGATATTTCTTACTTAAAATCGCATAAATTAATTCTTTAGTCATTGTTTTACCTGCACTACCTGTTACCGCAATCATTTGTCCTTTAAAAGAATCACTAAAATACTTTCCTATTTGCATTAAAACTTCATATGTATCATCTACCATAATGATAGGAATAGATGTATCTAAATCAAATTCTTTTTGAACAATAACAGCTGCGGCTCCTTTTTGAATAGCTTCTTCGATAAAATTATGACCATCAAATTTTTTACCATTTAAGGCAATAAAAAGATTACCTTCGATGATATTTTTACTACTTGTACTTATACCTTTAAACGGTATATTTGTATCTTTATCATTTATACATTTACCACCAATGACATTTAAAAGTTCCGAAACTAACAAAATACTCACCTCTTACATTTATCTATAAAATATGTAAACAAACGATAACTATTCACATCTGTATCAATCAGTGTTTCGGGATGCCACTGAATACCTAAGAAAAATTTACACGCCTTATCTTCAATAGATTCTATAATACCATCATCAGATAAGGCTGAAACTATATATTTGGAGGTTGTTAAATAATCATGATGCCTACTATTTACCCAAATTCTTCTTTTGTTCATGATGCGAAAAAGTAAAGTATTAGGAATAATATCAACATAATGGACATATTTTAACGTACTTTTATGATTTTGCTTTTCCATATGTCTAACCGGACCTAATCCCATCTCTTGCATACCAAGACATATACCAAGTAATGGTTTATTAGCTATTCTAACTAATTTCATAAATGATGCATCAAAACTAGTACTAAAATCACCACCCGGTAAAATAAAACCATCACAAAGTTGCACCATAAAAGGTATATCACTTAAATGCGGAACAAGGCCAATAGGAAAACCACCACACCTTATAACAGATTTACATACTTCGCTATTTAAAAGATAATATTTGGGATTATGATCCTCTCTTACAATAATTCCAATTATAGGTTTCATGGCTTATCCTCCTTTAAAAAAAACAAGTATACGTTTTTAATCCATATACTTGTTCATTGTTTTCATCATTTGATTTACTTGTTTTTGACTAGGTGTTCTACCCATTTGCGACATCATAGCTTTTATCATTTGTTCATTTATTGGAGGATTCTTTTTCATAAATTTTTTCATATATTTACGAGCTAAGAAAAATCCAATAATAGCTCCCGCAATTAAGCCTCCAAGCACTTTTAATAAATCTAATAGGAATGCTACCCAATTCATTATATCAATCCTTCCTTTAAACATTTTACTATAATTTGAATAATAATACAAGAGCTACACTTAATTATATTGTTTTTTTAAGGAATTATGCTTATTATTCCAAAAATAATCTTTAAAGATAAAATCACATATAAAAATCCTTGGATTATAATAATTTAATAATTTAAGAACTTTTGGCAAATTTTTATTACACAAAAGAATTAAACAAGAGTTTCTTACTTCAATAATATATTTTTCGTTATCTATATAATTATCGACTAAAAGTTTTTTACCTTTTTTTTGAACAACAAACCCTTTCCTTGTTTGAAAATAATTAAGGACGATATCTGTATTAAAAGTATCACATATTTGATGATATATAGACAAACCATAAGATGCATTACCATGTTTCATATAAAACAAATTTTCAAGTGTTTTATAAAGAATATCACTATTATTATAATAAGAATGCCAAAAATCTTTTTTGATTATAAATAAATAATATGTTCGCAAACTATCTCACCAAAATAGTTATACCATATATTATTTAAGAATTAAGTCGAATTATTTATTTACATATACCATTTCATTATCTGATGGTTCACTTTGCATACTAACATTACTTACACAACTAATATAACAAACACCCATGATAAATAAAATAAAACCTAACATAACTTTACTTTTTAAAATTTCTTTCATACTTATGACCTCTTTCCTTCACTAGTATAAGTCTATCACAAACGTTTGTTCGTGTCAATACTATTTTCAAACAAATGTTTGACTTTACATTTTTTTCGTGCTATAATGAATTTGCAAGGAGGAAATTTATATGAAAGAACTAACAAAGCGTCAACAAGAAGCACTCAACTATCTCAAAGAATATATGGTATCACATGGATATCCACCTACAGTTAGAGAATTAGGACAAGCTTTAAATGTTACAAGTCCTGCAACAAGTTATGCCCTACTTATGAGTCTTGAAAAAAAAGGCTTTATTAAAAAACAAGGAAACAAAAACAGAGCTATCGAACTATTAGTCGAAAATGAATATTTACCTAAAAATGATGCCGTTGTCGATGTTCCACTTTTAGGAAAAATTACGGCTGGTAACCCTATTGAAGCTATTGAACAACCTAATGAATATTTTTCACTTCCATCTTACTTAATACCTAATAATAAAGAAGTTTTTACCCTTTTAGTAAGTGGAACTAGTATGATTGATGCGGGTATTTTAGATGGTGATATCGTGATTGTCGAAAGAAAAAATACGGCAAGAAATGGTCAAATTGTGGTTGCAATGACAGATGAAAATGAAGTAACACTTAAAACATTTTATAAAGAAGATGGTTATTTTAGATTACAGCCTCAAAATGATACAATGGATCCTATTATTTTAAAAAATGTTCAAATTTTAGGTATTGCTGTTGGTTTATATAGAAAAATCTAGTTTGTTAAACTAGATTTTTTTCATATACACGTTTTTCTCTTTCTAATTTAGAATATTTACACCCACAGTAGTCTTGTCTATATAAATTATACTTTTTAGATAATTCGATAGACCTTACATAACCATTTTGTTTTTTAAAATCAGATGTTAGATATTTAATACCATACTTTTTTTCAAGTTCTAAACCAATACTATTTAATTTAGAAGCATTTTTATATGGACTAATAGATAAAGTCGTACCAAAATAATCAAAATGATGTTCTAAAGCAACCATAGCCGTTTTTGATAACCTAAGTTCATAACATTTAAAACACCTCGTGCCACCTTCTTTAGCATCTTCAAGTCCAAGAGCGATTTCTTCAAAATCATGAGAGTTATAATCACCATCGATAATTTCGATATCAGGATATAGTAAACCTACAAAACGTTTAAGTTCCTCTAACCTTTTTTGAAATTCTTCTTTAGCATCAATATTTGGATTGTAATAAAACAAAGTTATGTTAAAATATTTTGATAAATACTCTAAACAATAACTACTACAAGGAGCGCAGCAAGCATGTAAAAGTAAACGAGGTTTATGTTTCATATCTATGGTTTTTAAGATTTTTTCAAGTTCTAATTGGTAATTCATCTAAAAAACCCCATATATATTAAGAATATAGTATAAATTATAGAAACAATAATACCATTTATTTGTTCAAATTTCGTTGATTTATATTTAACACCAAGACCGATAGATAATAAAATACCACCGATTAAGCCACCTATATGGGCTGAATTATCAATACCGTTTATAAAAAAGCCTAATCCTAAATTAAGAATAATTAAAGGAATAATTTGCGATTTAACAACCGTTCCTAAATAAACTCTATAATGATATCCAAAATAAATAAGAGCGCCAAGTAAACCAAAAATAGCTCCACTTGCACCAGCACTTACCACATTATCGCCTAAGAATAAAAGGGACATCAAATTACCTAAAATGGCACTACCTAGATAAATAACTAAAAATTTGATTTTTCCAAAAAAACTCTCAAGCTGGGTTCCAATAACATATAAAGAATACATATTGAATAATAAATGCCAAAAACCAATATGTAAAAAAGCACTTGTAATTAAACGATAATATTCTCCTGCTTTAATTAAACCGGGATTAGTTGCCCCAAAATTAAGGAGAGTTTCAACATCTGTACTTCCCTTTCCAAAAAGGTACATTGAAAGAAAGATGAAAATATTTAAACCGATTAAAATATATGTCATAATAGGTGTTCGTTTTTTAAAAACGTTTTCAGCCTTTTTAGCGTCTTTTCCACTTTTTTCATTGATTTCGGTTGTAAGTTTCATAAATAATTCTAAGCCTTTTTGTTTAAATGATGTCGATTTCACAATGGTTGGAAATTCATCGATAATAACACGATATTTCGAAATATCTTCAATATTTTTGACATTGATGCAATCGATATTATCGAATTTATATAATTCTGTTTCTGGTAAATGTACATTTTCACCTAAATTAACAAAAATACTTAATGTTTTTATATTAAAAGAAAAAGTTTTTTTCTTTATTTTATGAGCAATCTGTCTAGCCCTAAATAAATCATAATTAAACTGTTCGTCATTATGAATATAATTAGACACAATACGTACGATTTTATATGGATTTTCTAAATTTTCAAGCCATATTTCGTTCTTAGCCCCATGTAAAACAATAGGATTATATCCTTCCTTTGTTATAAAAAAATGTAATAATTTCATTATTAATTCATCTTGATTATTAATGTCCATTATACTTCCTCCTCAAATTTGTGCAAAATAGTTTGAAAACACTCTGGTAAATCACATGAAAATTCCATATACTTTTTCTTTTTAGGATGAATAAATCCAAGTTTATAAGCATGTAAACACTGACCAGTTGCATCAATTAATTTTCTTTTACCATACACAGGATCATTGACAACTGGGTGTCCGATATAATTCATATGAACTCTAATTTGATGTGTTCTTCCTGTTTCAAGTTTAAGTTCGATTAAAGTTGCCGATTTAAATCTTTTTAAAACCTTAAAATGGGTAATAGCTGTTTTACTATTAACACTTGTAACCGACATCTTTTTACGGTCATTTGCATCTCTACCAATAGGTGCATCAATCGTTCCAGTATCATTTGGAATTTGTCCCCAAACAAGCGCTATATAATTTCGGGTTATCGTTTTTTCGGAAAGCTGTTTAGAAAGTATCTCATGGGCTTTATCATTTTTAGCTACCATGAGAAGTCCTGTTGTGTAAGCATCAATACGGTGCACAATACCTGGTCTAAAATCGCCATTTAAAGTGCTTAAATTTTTTGAGTGATGCATTAAAGCATTAACTAGGGTTCCACTTTTATTACCTACGGCTGGGTGAACAACCATGCCATTTGGTTTATTAACAACAAGAACATCTTCATCTTCATAAACAATATCTAGAGGTATATTTTCGGGCGTAACTTCCATTTCCTTAGATTCTATATCAAGTATCGTAATGGTATCACCTATTTTTAAAATATAACTGTTTTTGGTTTCCTTATCATTAACCAAAATTTTTTGCTTGGTGATTAAGTTTTGGATTTTGCTTCGGCTAAGATTCAGTTTTTCCATTAAATAAAGATCAACTCTTATACTTTTATCAGCAACTACTTTTTCCATTATCTTTTCCTCTAATCGTCATAATTAATATTAATATAACTGAAATAACAATACAAACATCCGCTAAATTAAAAATGGGAAAATCATAGTTAAATATTTTAAAATCTAAGTAATCAATAACATATCCATGTACGATTCTATCTATTAAATTACCAAGTATACCTCCAAATAATAGTCCGTAAATGATGGCATTCATATTATTTATCTTTTTTTTGTGAATAAAAGCGCCATATATAAAAACTATAGCACATAAAGATATCACAATAAGAAATAACAAATTGCCACTAAAAAGACTAAAGGCTGCACCAAAGTTGCGAACGTAAGTTATAGAAAAAAGGGCACCAATAATATTGATACTTTCATTTACATGCATATTTTGACCAATAACCAATTTTATAAACTGATCTAATATGATAGCAATAAGACAAGTAAATATAATCTTTTTCATAAACTCACCGCTAATAATTATATCAAAAGATAACGAAAAATACAATATACAGAAAAAAAGGAAGGTTATTTCCTTCCTAGTAATAATAATTATTTCTAATTGATGATCCAAGTATGATTGCAAGTAAAATATAAAGAACGATTAAAATAATAAATCCTGAACCAGTTCCTACATTGTTTGGTTGATTATTATTACATTCATTTTGACATGCCATTTTTAAGCACCCCCAATTCTTTTATGTTAAATATAAGCACCAAGTATGATTATTAAAAGAATAAATAATACTAAAACGATTGCAGCTCCAGATACTCCTGAATTACACATAAATTCATACCTCCTTTTTTATCTTTTCACGTTATTTTATGAAAATATTGAATAAGTGTGAATACTTATAACTAAAATATTGTTTTTTTTGTTATTTTTTGGTATTATATAGGTGTACACGAATTAATGTGCATTATAGGGAGGAAGAAAATTTATGAAGAAAAAAGTTTTGTTAGTTCTTGGAGCCTTAGCACTTGTACTAACAGGATGTGGTAAAGGAAATATTCCTAAGTTAGAAAACGGAAAGGAAGTTGTTGCTTCTATCGATGGCTTTAATTTAACAGCTGATGATTTATATGAACAATTGAAAAAACAAAATGGTATTAATATGGTTATAAGTAAAATTGATGAAGCCATTATTAATAAAGAAATTACAGATTCTAAAGAAGCTGAAGATTATGCTGATGGACAAGTTGATGCTTTAAGACTTCAATATCAACAATATTATGGTGTTGAATTAGAAGAAGTATTACCTCAATATGGTTATGCTGATGTTGATGAACTAAAACAAGATATAATGAATGACTACAATAAAAATTTAGTTTTAAATAACTATCTTGAAGGTGTCGTAACAGAAGATGAAATTAATGAATATTATGAAAATGAAATTTTCGGTGAAATGACTGTAAGACATATATTAATTGAACCAGATGTAACTGATGACATGACAACTGAAGAAAAAACAGCTGCTGAAGAGGCTGCTAAAAAAGAAGCTGAAGAATTAATTGTTAAACTTAATGAAGGAGCTAATTTCGAAGATTTAGCTAAAGAAAATTCTGATGATGCTGGAACAGCTAGTCAAGGTGGTTTATTTGCTGATTTTACTAAAGAAGGTACTGATGAAGCATTCTTTAATGCATCACTTGCCCTAGAAGATGGTAAATATACAACAACTCCTGTTAAAAGTTCTTTTGGATATTATATCATTTTAAAAGTTAGTCAAAAAGAAAAACCAAAATTAGAAGATGTTATAGATACTGTTAAAGAAAAAATAGTTGAAAACAAATTAGAAGAAGATACTAATTTAAGTGTTATCGCTTGGGATGAAATTAGAGCAAAACATAATATTAAAATTAATGATTCCGTTTTAAAAGAAAATTACGATAAGGTTATTAACCAATATAAAAACGCTGATTAGCGTTTTTTTTGATTTTGTTCATTATTTAACTGATTTCGAATATTGGAAAGAACGTATTCTTCAAAACTACACATCTTATCTATTTCATAATTCATGATAGCAATGATAAGACCATTTATACCCTCTTTAATATAACCTTTATGATTTGGATATTCCTTATAAAGAACATAACTTACAAAATCCAAATTATTATTTACTAGTTCACATAAATATTTTTGTTTTTCTTTGACATCACCTGTACTACTATATTTACGAAAGAGAATATTATTTAATTCGCGTTTTTTTTCCGTAAGTTCCATATAATCACTATTAATCAATAAAATAGATTTATTGATTCCTTTCTATTTTAGATTTTTAAAAGTCTTAAGGCGCCATCGTCATTTACATAAAGCACCAATTAAGGGAAATTCACCTAATATAAAGTATGTCAAAAGCACATTTTGGTGCTCAAAAAAACTACATTTTTTAAATGTAGTTCATCTTTTAAAACATTATTTTGGAATTAAAATACTGTACTAAATCATCAACATGAACAATATCTTGCTTCATGGTATCTCTATCTCTTACTGTAACTGTCCCATTTTCTAAAGTATTTTCATCAATCGTAACACAAAATGGTGTACCAATAATATCCTCTCTTCGATATCTTTTACCAATATTACCTGTTTCATCATAAGTACACATAAAGTATTTCGTTAAAGACTTATATATTTCTAAAGCCTTTTCAGAATGATATTTTTTCATAAGTGGTAAAACAGCCACTTTATATGGTGCAAGAGATGGAATAAAATGCATAACTTCACGAATACTTCCATCTTCTAAAGTTTCTTCTTCATAAGCATTACATAAAAGAGCAAGTGTCAAACGATCACATCCAACTGATGATTCAACAACATATGGGATATATTTTTCATTTGTTTCAGGATCTAAATATTCCATTGATTTACCTGAGTATTCTTGATGCCTTGATAAATCATAATTAGTTCTATTATGTGTACCCCATAATTCTCCCCAACCAAAAGGGAAATTATATTCGATATCACATGCTTCTTTAGCATAATGGGCTAATTTTTCATGATCTTTAAAGCGTAAATGTTCTTGCTTTATTCCTAAATCATTTAAAAAACGCATAGCCTTTTCTTTATATGTTTGATAAAAGGCACTATCTGTTCC
>CANQDH010000037.1 GCA_947591565.1 uncultured Bacilli bacterium
GGAACACCCGCTCTATTATAGTTTATAGTTGAAACGCTTGCATAGTGGTCAGAACTTGCAGCATCTTCTTCAAGGTGAATGTTATTAATACGAACGACTTTTGACTCGCCACCACAATCATATTTTAATTCTCCATAAATACCAACAGGAGCAGGTTTCGTTTCCTGAGTTATTTGAAAACCTTTTGGTAAGTCTGGATAATAATAATTTTTACGTTCAAAGTAAATATATTCAGGCTGTTTACAATTTAAAATCATACTTGCCATTAAAGCCTTTTTGACAGCTTCTTTATTGACAACCGGAAGAACACCTGGAAATCCCATATCAACTGGTCTTACATTACTATTTGGTAATTCACTATAATTATTTGCAGCACTTGAAAAAACTTTGGTGTTAGTTTCACTTATTTCACAGTGCATTTCAAGTCCAATAAGTACTTTATAATTCATTATTTTACCTCCTTAGCAATTTGATTTTTATATGGCATTTCTTTTTCTAAAGCATAAGCAATATTTAAAACATTTTCATCGTCATAACAAGCACCTGTTATATTTAAACCAACTGGAAGATTGTCAATAAAGCCATCAGGTATTGTTATAGAAGGAAAACCTCCAAAGTTGCCTATTTGTAAGTGTTCTTCAAGAATTGTCGTTCCTTCATCTAATATATCAAGTGAGCCATCTAAATGTTTAGCAGGTCCGCTACTTACAGGTAAAATAACAGCATCATAAGTTTTAAATAGTTTTTTCCATTCATCGACAAGTAATCTTCTAACCCTTTGAGCATTGTAGAAATATCTATCTTTATTTTGGGCTTGCAAAACATAAGAACCTATAACAAATCTTCTTTTGATAAGAGGTGAAAAACCTTTGGTACGATAATTTTTCATCATATCAACATAATTATCTCCCTCACCACGTGGTCCAAAGATAATACCTGTTAAATTAGACATATTTGATGTTGCTTCAGCACATGATATAACAACATAAACAGAAGCTAGAGCATTAAGTAAGGTTTTATCAATAGAAACTTCTTCTACTTGCATACCTATTTTTTTGCATAATTCTAATTTTTCTTTAAAATTTTCTAGGTGTTCTTTTAATTCAGCTGAAGCATTTGGATAGTTTTCAATATTACAAATTTCTTTGATGTAACATAATTTTTTACCTTTAACATCGCCTGTTAGACTATCACTTAAATGTATCTTACTAGAATCCCATGATGTCATATCATTTTTGTCAATACCTTTCATATTGTCGGCAACAATAGCAGCATCTTCAACACATCTAGATAAAACACCACAGTGGTCTAAACTACTAGCAAAAGGGAATAAACCATATCGAGATATCATTCCATAAGTTGGTTTATAGCCAACGATACCACAGTAAGCAGCTGGTTTTCGAATCGAATCTCCCGTATCACTTCCTGTTGCATAAGGATAAACACCAGCTGCAACAGCGGCAGCCGATCCGGCTGATGAACCTGCACACATTCTATTTGTATCCCATGGATTTTTAACGACGCCAGTATGGCCTGTTGTACCTGTTCCACCCATACCAAATTCATCCATGACGGTTTTATTTACAGCAATAGCGCCTGCTTTTTCCAAATTGGTAATAGCAGTTGCTGTAAAAAAGGGAACATAGTCTTTTAAAGTATTACTTGACCCTGTACTAAGTATACCTTTAGTACTATAATTATCTTTAATACCATAAGGAATACCTGATAATAAATTATCAGTTACAGATCCTCCTTTAGCATCATCCATAATGGTAACAAAGGCATTACATTTTTCTTGCACCTCATGTGATTTTTTTAGTGCTTCCTCAACTAATTCATCACTTGTTACCTTGCCATCTTTTAAAAGTTCATGTAGTTCTTTTATCGTTTTATTCATGTTCATTATTGCCCACCACCTTTGGTACTTCAACTTCACGATCTGTGTACATATCACAGTTTTGTAACAATTCATCAATTGGGACAGATTCTTCGACAACATCTTCTCTTAATTCATACTCAAAATCATCTAAGCAAAAAGACATTGGTTCTACCTGTGAAATATTAGGAATTTGATTAATTAAGTCGATATTAGCATCAATTATTTCAAATTCATCTAGTACTAATTTGTTTTCTTCTTTTGTAAGACCTATTAATAGTTTATCTGCATAGTCATCAACCATTTCAGATGTAAATTTACTCATTTTTATCCCTCCTATAATAAAACAAGCCCTATTAAATATAATAGGACTTGTTACTTCTAAATGGCGCCTGATGTAGGACTCGGACCTACGACCTGCCGGTTAACAGCCGGATGCTCTACCAACTGAGCTAATCAGGCAATAAGTGGCGCTCAATGTAGGACTCGGACCTACGACCTGCCGGTTAACAGCCGGATGCTCTACCAACTGAGCTAATTGAGCATATTATTATTCATCCTATTAAAGGGACGAATTTATCCGCGGTGCCACCCAATTTGTCATTTTGACCACTTAATTTAATATGATAACGGTTTAATTCCGGCTTAGTCTACTATGATTTCGGTAAGCAACTCTATGGTGTTATTCATACTATATTCATTATTAGGCTCCCACCATTCCTAACTCTCTTTAAATGAATTAATAGTATTACTTCTCCATCTCATCGTTTTTGAATAACTGCTCTAAGTATATAACAAAAGTGATTTAGTGTCAACATTTTTAAAGCAATTTTTAGTAATTTTCCAAATACACTATTATTATATTCATTATTTAATTGAATTTTCTTTTCTTTTAAAAATCCCTGTTAATTTAAGAAATTAAATTATTTTATTTCCTTATGTTCAATAGTAACGTCAGTAACATCATCCTCTATACCAAGTAAGACTTTATACCTTGATAAAATTTTTTCAAGCATTCCGATATTTTGTTCTGTTCTAAGTATTCCTTTATTTAATGAAGATGCCATTTCGATTCCTGGTAATAATGTGTCTTGCACACCTTTTAATTTAAGCACATCTCCAGTATATTCTTCAATTAAATTATTAACCTGTTCATAAAAGGTGGACATCATCATCATATTTGCTTGATATAATCCCAATTTTTGACTTACTTCTTCATTGATGGATATTGGATTTTTTAATATTTCAGGAAGATTTTCAGATGATTGTATAGGCTTAAAAGATAACAAGTTTTTAATATATTGATTCATTTTTTCCATATATATTTCGATTGCTTCTTTTAGTTTTTCTGCCTTTAGAATTCCCTGTGTTAATCTATCTACATTGGTATCAGCAAATTTTTGTAGTTTAGATATTGCTTCTTTATTTAGATAATACTTTGTTCCTCCATTATATGAATCAAAGGCTGCTGAAAGGAATTGAACGAGATTTTGAGGTTTCGAAATTGTATCTATTACCTTTTTTATATCAGTTGATGAATCTATCCCATAATGAATTGTAATTAAATGAAGCATTCCTGTAAAATAATTAGGATATGATTCTAAAGCATTTCCATATGTTACAATACTATGAACATCATTTGGATCAAGATTTTCTACTTGATGTTGTTTTAAAGATTCACATATTTTTTTCATTTGTTCATCATCATATGTAGAAGATATATTTAATATATATTTTTCGATATATTTATCAAAATCATCTTTATAATAATACTCACCATATTCATATTTTTTTATAGTTTCTTCTATAAATGTTTTATGATAATTATAATCATAATGTTGTTTGTCTAGAATACCTCTATTACTTAAGCAAAAGGTTATTTTATCTAATAATTCTTTTTGACGAACTTTATTTAACTCTTCTTTAAAGCTGTTTTGATTTATTTTTTGATTATAAAATATAATTTTTCGTAAAGAATTACAGTCTTCAAAGACTTCATAACCAATATTTATTAAGCTACTATGAAAAGTTACTTTTGCTAAAGAACCACAACTTGCAAAAGCCCAATCTCCTATTTTGGTTACACTATTTGGAAGGGTTATATTTTTTAAAGATGTACAACCACTAAAAGCCCTATCTCCTATTTCCGTTATACTATTTGGAAGGGTTATATGTGTTAAGGATTTACACTCGTCAAAAGCCCAATCTCCTATTTCTGTTACACTACTTGGAACGGTTATATGTGTTAAAGATTCACAATGGGAAAAAACTCCATATCCTATTCTTGTTACACCATCTGGAATGGTTATATGTGTTAAAGATGTACAACCACTAAAAGCCTCACCTCCTATTTCTGTTACACCATTTGGAATGGTTATATTTTCTAAGGATTTACAATTTTCAAAAGTAGAACATTCTATTATTGTTATACCATCTGGAAGGATTATATTTGTTAAAGATGTACAACCTCCAAAAGCCCTATCTCCTATTTTTGTTACGCTATTTGGAACGGTTATATTTGTTAAAGATGTACAACCTCCAAAAGCCCACCTTCCTATTTCTGTTACACTATTTGGAACGGTTATATTTGTTAAAGATGTACAACGATAAAAAGCATTACCTCCTATTTTTGTTACACTATCTGGAATGGTTATATGTGTTAAAGATTCACAAAGATTAAAAGTTTCATCTCCTATTTCTGTTATACTACTTGGAAGGTTTATATTTGTTAAAGATTTACAATAGTTAAAGGCACCAACTCCTATGTCTGTTACACTATTTGGAATGGTTATATCTTGTAAAGAAAAACAATAGCAAAAAGCCTCTTTTCCTATTTTTGTTACATTACTTGGAATAACAAATGTACCATTTTTGGTATCACCATTATAACCTTTAATTAAAACTTTTCCTACTATTTTCATAATAATCACCTAACTTTATTTTTTTCTTACACTAGTTTTTTCTATGTCTTCATAAAAATCTAGTATCTCATGTAAACTTTCTACGGACTTTTTATCATTAACAATTCCTTTATTTATTTGCTTTCCTTTTTTTATTTTTTCTAATAATAAACTAATATTTTCTAGTTTACTTATATATATTTTATAATAATTTATCAAATTTTCTAGTTTTTTATATAAATCCGTTACAAGTATTAAATGATTATCATAACTGCCTACTTTTTTATTTATCTTACTTTGAATTAATATATCATCATTTTTGTGTAAATCTTTTGTATCTATACTTATTACTTTATAATTTAATAAATTATCTTTATAATGATTTATTTTTTCAATATATATTTTTAATATTTTTTGTAACTCACTTAATTTTTGAATACCTACATTTAATCTATATATATTGTATGCTGTACAATACATTAATAAATTGATAGAATTTTTACCTAAATAAACATTTTCATCACTTTTACTACTTTCAATATATTGAATAATATTTCGAGGATTTTTAAATTTTTCTAATTCTTCTTCTAAAAACGTATTTGTAGGTCCATAATTAGTAGGTATCATAGAAATAAGTTCTTCTATTTTAGATATGTTTTCTAATAGTTCATCGCCATAATTAATAATACTAATAGAGCCATTTGGATTAAATTCTTTTACATTATGATTAGTTACATTATCGTTTAAAGTTTTTAAATTAGAATCTATTTGTCCATCTTCTTTTTTTAAATTGTTTCTATTTATATACTCTTCCATATACTTGTTAAAATCATCTTCATAATAATATTGATTACTTTTATATTTTTCAATAGTTGTATTTATAAATTCTTTATGTTTAGCATATTTATAATGTCTTTTATCTAAGATTCCTCTACTTACTAAATAAAATATTATTTTATCTAATAATTCTTTTTGACGAACTACATTTAATTCTTCATCAAAAGTAAAAATTTTCATGTTTACTTTTTGACCATAAACTATAATATTTTGTAAAGAAGTTTGAAAATCAAAATCTGATTGTTGAATATTTGTAAGGCTACTAGAAAAATCTATATTTTTTAAAAAAATACAGTTGCAAAAAGTAAAACCTTTTGTATGTCTAACACTATCTGAAATGATTACATTATTTAAGTATGTACAACCATAAAAAGCGCCATCTCCTATTTCTCTAACACCATTTGGAATAATTACATCTTCTAAATTTTTGCAACCGCCAAAAGCTCTATCTCCTATGTATTCTAAACTATTAGGAAAATTTATATTTTTTAAGGATTTACAACCATTAAAAGCACTATGACTGATTGTTTTAACACAATCGGGAATAGTTATATTTTCTAAGGATTTACAACCATAAAAAGCACTATCACTTATTATTTTAACACTATTGGGCAGCGTTATATTTTTTAAGGATTCACAATCGTGAAAAGCATCTTTTCCTATTTCTGTTACACTATTTGGAATAATTATATTTTCTAAGTAAATACAACCCGAAAAAGTATCAAAATCCACCGCTGTAATACTATCTGGAAGCGTTATATTTTTTAAAGATTTACAATTTCGAAAAGCACCACGTCCTATTTTTGTTATACTACTTTGGATGGTTATATTTTTCAAAGATTTACAAGCTTCAAAAGCGTATTCTCCTATTGCTATTACATTACTCGGAATAATAAATGTACCATTTTTTATATCACTATCATCGACTTTAACTAAAACATTATTCTTTATTTCCATATGGGTTACCCCCTTGTTTTAATTATAAGGTTTTTCCATTTTCATTGTCAATAAAAAGAAAAAATAAAGGCTTAACTTTATCCTTTATTTACATATTTATTTTTTTAAAGAAGTTAGTTTTAGAAAATCATATATTTTCATAAATTTTTTTACATCATAATTATTTAAACATTCATTAATATCTTTTATAATTCTATTTTTATTATTTGACTTAGATTCAAAACATTCATAATATAAATATTTTAATTTATCTAAATCTTTTTGTTTATCAATTTGATTTATTTCTTGTCTTATATAATCGATAATATTCTTATCATTTCTTGTTATAAATTCATCAATTTTTTTCTTTTTCATAATATCAAAATTAATTGTTTCTTCCTCAATTCGCTCACAAATTTCAAGTACATCTGATTCTTCATCGACAAGTAAATTACTTGCGAATTGATTTATACCATCAGCATCTAAACAAAAGGCTATTACTTCCGTCCCATTTGTAAGAAGAAAAGCATATTTTATTATTTTTACCCTTCGGTCATCAAAAGATTCGGTTTTGTCTTTTATTCTAACTAAAAGATCCGTATCTAATTTTACATAATTATGTTTAATATCATAATAACTTTTACTATCAACTCTTATAATAGGCATTTTTCGAATATGAATAATGTCATCACTATAATTCCAATCAAAAAAATCATATATTTCCTCTTTAAAATTAACTAAAATGTCATATATGTAATTCATTTTTTCTCCTTTCTGGTATAAAAATAGTAAGGGTTATGATAAAAAGACCAATAGCTGCATATAAACATTCTACCCTTCTACATATAAAATTAACATACTCATAAAAATTATACCCAATAGTCATTAAATTTAAATAACTTATAATATAAACAAAACCTATAACAGTAAGACCAAAGCCAATTAAAAAAAAGAAAATACGGGCAAACATAATACCACCTATTTAATTTTATACTTTTTACAATTTTTTATTTATTAATTTTTGTTTTTAGTATATAATTATAAAGAGGATAGTGATTGTATGAATTTTGTTGAACTTTTAAAGTACATATTTTTAGGTTTTATTCAAGGATTTACTGAACCAATACCCGTATCATCTAGTGGACACTTACTTATTTTTCAAAAATTAATTGGTGGGAAAAATTTTAATGTTGATTATGGTTTACTTGCGACATTAACCAATTTTGGTAGTTTAGTTGCGATATGTATCTTATTTCGAAAAGATATTATAAATCTTTTTAAAGGTTTTTTTGGATATATTACAACGAAAAAAGAAGAATATAAAGAACATTATCGTTATGCATGGCTTATTGTGATTGCAACTATTCCAGCAGGATTCATGGGTATTGTTGTTACGAAATTAGGCTTGTTTGATAAATTAGAAGAAAATGTTAAATTTGTTGGAGTAACTTTACTCATTACAGCCCTTTTCTTATATCTTATTAGAAACCTTAAAGGAAGAAAAAATCCTAATGAAATTACTTTTAAAAATGCTCTTATAATTGGCTTATTCCAAGTTGTTGCTCTTCTTCCTGGTATAAGTAGAAGTGGGGCTACTATTGTTGGTGGAATGACACAAAAACTAAAAAGAGATGTCGCCTTTAATTTTTCTTTCTTGTTATATATTCCTATTTCTATAGCTACTACTCTTTTAGGTATAAGTGATTTACTTAAGAGTAATTTAAATACCGAAGCATGGATATATTATCTATCAGCAACAATTGTTGCAGGAATATTTACTTTCTTTGCAACAAAATGGTTTAGGAATCTTGTTAAAAATGGAAAACTTATTTATTTTGTTGTATATTGTTTAATTGCTGGCTTACTTACAATTATTTTCTTATAAAAGTAAGCTTTTTTTATATCATAATTTAGTATAATTTTATAACAAAATTCCAAAATAATAATATCGTAGAGGTGAATGTATGAGTCTATTTTTATTATGTGTTAAAATTTTCTTTGCACGTATTTCAGATGTTTCTTTAGGAACTATTCGAACTATTTTTACGGTTAAAGGTAAAGATTTATATGCGGCTATCATAGGTTTTTTTGAAATATGTATATGGTTTGTTATCGTTAGAGAAGCCTTAAATACCGA
>CANQDH010000038.1 GCA_947591565.1 uncultured Bacilli bacterium
GATATATTACCTAGACCTATATCACTTAACTGTGAGTCCATGTAATACATATTACCTGCTCTTACTATTCCTTCAGCGCTTCTTAAGGCTGCTCCTTTTCTTGCTGTTTCAATTAAATTTAATATAATAGGGGTTGCGATTAAAGATATGATTGCTAATATTACGATAACCGCTAATAGTTCTATTAAGGTAAAGGCTTTATTTCTAAAATGCCCCCCCCCTTTACTGTTTGTAAACATAAATTACATCTCCTTTACTTTCTATTCTATAAATTATTCTATCACAACTTTTTATTTATGACAATATTTAAGATTCACAAAAATATAAATATGGAATTCGCCACTTTTATCTTATCTTTTTTTAGTAATTTTTGAACTATTTCCCAAATAAATTCATAACAAAAAAAAGTGGCCTAAAGTCACTTTAATTCATCAATATGTTTTTTTAAATTTTTAGCATCATTACCAAAAATAATTTTTAACTGGTTTTCAATTTCAACAACACCTTGAGCACCCATTTTTTGAATAGCTTCTTTATTAACAATTTCCGTATCTTTTAAAGTTACAACAAAACGGGATTTATTTACCTCATAATTAATAATGTTGTTTTTACCACCTAAATATTCCACTAATTTATTAGCTTCAATTTTAAAATCTTTATGTTTTGATCTTACAATAGCAAAGGCTATAATTAATAAAACAATTATTATGATAAGATATTGCCATATATACTCCATTCATATCACCTACTTAATTATACTATATTTATGATATTTTTAAAATCATTTTTAGAAAATTTATCATTTTAATTGTATTAATACCTATTTTAGTGTAAGATAATAATGGTGATTTCATGAAAATATCAAAATTTAAAATTGATAAATTAATACTAATACCTTTAATTATTTTTTCAATTATCAGCATTATTACCATTTATAGTGCCCAAAGCTTACTACCAAGTTCTATGGGTTATTTAGCGTTAAAACAAGGTATTTGGTATATTGTCGGATTTATTGTGATGTTTGTTATTATATCACTCGGAAATGAATTTATTTATAAAAATGCATGGATTTTATATATTATTGGGGTTATATCCCTCGTTTTATTATTACTTATAGGTACACCCATTAATGATGCCAAATGTTGGTTTAATCTTCCAGGTATTGGAACTATTCAACCTAGTGAATTTATGAAAATTATTTTAATTATTATTTTAGCTAGAGTTATTAACGATTTTAACAAAGAATATCAATCACCATCTCTTTTTGACGAATTTAAATTTTTGCTTAAAGTCGGTATTATCGTTTTAATACCAAGTGTCCTAACTTTTTTACAACCTGATACAGGTGTTGTATTAATATATTTGCTTATTACCTTTGTCATTCTCTTTATTTCAGGGATTAGATATAGATGGTTTTTTATGATTATTGGTCTTGCCCTTCTTTTCGTAGGATCCATTTTACTTATCTATTTTATAAATCAAGATTTATTTGTTCATCTTTTTGGTACATCCTTTTTTCTTAGGATTGATAGACTATTAGATTGGTCTAATAAGAGCGGTTATCAATTAGAAAATGGGTTAACAGCCATTAGTTCCGGCGGTTTATTCGGATTTGGATTTAATAAAACCCCTATTTATTTTCCAGAACCACAAACAGATTTTATCTTTGCCGTTTTTGCAAGTAACTTTGGTTTTATTGGTTCAACTTTATTACTTGCTCTCATATTGTTTTTTGATTTAAGAATTATCATTAATGCTTTAAGAAGTAATTCCAACATCAATAAATACATTATTGCAGGTATTATGGGAATGCTCATCTATCAACAATTTCAAAATATTGGTATGACTTTTGGACTCATGCCCATCACAGGAATTACTTTACCATTTATAAGCTATGGTGGTTCAAGTCTCCTTAGTTATATGATTATGATGGGAATTATCTTTAATATATCAAGTGATAATACCCGATATACAAATTAAAAGTTAGCGCGCGCTAACTTTTTTTAGGCAGATTCATTATCTTGACGAACTTCAGTACAATCTTTTGTATCAACTAAATCATAAGTATAGTTATTAAAGCTAATAATTGTCATTTTCATACTCTTAGCTTCCTCATCGATAGTATCACCACTACTCGCATCTAAAAGAGGTGACTTTAATTTACCATAATCAACTAAAGTTTTTAAGGTTATACAGTAAACATTACCATCTTTAATTGGATAATCAATGCCATGTTCATCGACAAATTCCTCGGTTGCTGCCGAAAAGACTTTTAAAGTCGCAGCGCTTAATTTATCTTTTGAATTATTTAACTGATTTAGTATAGGTGGTAAAGCTACAATGGCAATAAGGCCTAGTAAAACAACAACTCCTATTAATTCAACTAAAGTAAAACCTTTTCGTTTCATAACATCACCTATTCTCTATAAATTATTATAATCTTTTCATAAAAAAAAGTAAAGAAAAAGTTAAGATATCCTTAACTTTCTTCTTTTGTTTTAATAACTTCTTTACCCTTATATGTTCCACATTCCTTGCAAACACGATGTGGTCTAATATCGGCTCCACATTTTGGACATTTTGTTGTACCGTTTTCACTAATTTTATAGTGTGTACGACGCATTCTTCCTCTTGTTTTACTAATTTTTCTAAATGGTACAGCCATTTTGACACCTCTTTCTAAAGTAAATCTTTTAACTTTTGTAATTCAGGATTAAGATTCCTATTTTCATCTTCATCAGTGATTAATTTCCAACCATTTCCTTCGGTTTTTAAATCACTAGCATCATCACTTACAACTCGCATAGGAATTTCCATTAATATATTTTCCCATATTATTGGAAAAATATCAATACTATTTTCAAAATTTTTTGATTTTTCTTGCAAATCCTCTAATAATTTATTAATTTCGCCATTAATTTCAAATGAAAAAGGATACGAAACATCTTTTAAAGTTCTAGCACATGGTAAAATCATAACTCCTTTAACACGAACATCTAACACTTCATTATTTAAAACATCTTTTTTGATTATTCCTTTAATACTTACATTGTTAAGTTTTCTTATTTCCGTAGATTTTAACTCTTCTTCGCTAAAAGAATAATTAATATCTATATCTATCTTATTACTTAGATTATTTTTTAAAACTGTTAAATCAATATTCATTTTCATCACCTCTTAAATTATATATTATTTTACGCATTAATTCAACTTTTAAAACATCTAAAAAATAGTATAAATATGATATAATTTATGCAGGGAGGCTTTTTATGGAGAATATAATTGGAATCATTTGTGAATACAATCCTTTTCATAATGGACATCTTTATCATTTAAACAAAATTAAAGACATGTATCCTCATAGTATGATTATTTTAATTATGCCTGGTTACTTTACCCAAAGAGGCAACTTTAGCATTTTAACCAAGTATGATAAAGTTAAAATAGCCTTAGAAATGGGTATTGATTTAGTTATTGAACTTCCCTTTGTATATGCAACGCAAAGTGCTGATATTTTTGCTGAAGGGGCAATTAACATATTAAATCATTTAAAAGTTCATAAAATCATCTTTGGAAGTGAAAGTAATGACATTAATTTGTTACAAAGCCTTGCCAAATATCAAGATTCAAATGAATATAGTACCAAAGTAAAACACTATTTAGATAGTGGTCTTAATTATCCTACGGCCTTATCAAAAGCGCTTCAAGATTATTTCAAATGTGAATTAAAAACACCTAATGATTTACTAGCCTTAAGCTATATAAAGGCTATAAATAAAATAAATAAAGATATCATACCCATTTCTATTAAGCGTACTAGTAATTATCATTCCTTAAAAACTGATTCTTCTATTATAAGTGCAACAGCTATTAGAAAATTAATTAGTGAAAACCAAGATATTTCAAAGTACGTACCTAAGGAATTAAAAAAATATACCTTTTTAAACATAAATGAACAACTTTTTTTTCATCTTTTAAAATACACAATCATATCTAATCCAAAAGAGCTAAAACATATACAAACCGTTGATGAAGGTATAGAAAATAGACTTATAAAATATATAGATGAATCTTCATCTTTAGAAGAATTAATCGAAAAAATAAAAACCAAAAGATATACTTATAACAAGATTAAAAGAATGCTTCTTCATATTTTATGTCATTTTACCAAAGAAGAAGCATCTAGGCTTAATGATAATCTATATATTAGAGTACTTGGCTTTAATCAAAAGGGTCAAAATTATCTTAACCAAATAAAAAAAGAAATGAATGTTCCTCTTGTTTCAAAACTATCTAGTTTTAATAATGAAATACTTGAAATCGAAAAACGGGCTAATAAAATATTTGGTCTTATCATAAATGATGATATAAATAAAAAAGAATATAAAGATTTTCCTATAATTCTTTAATATTCTTTTTTTTAATTAGCCTCTTTATTTACAACCTTTTCAAAAGCTTTTTTTTCAAAATTTTGATTTATTTTTTTAAACTTAAATTTTTTATTTTTACTACTTATAAGTTCTTTTATAAAATAGTTTAAAAATTGATAATTTCGAACCAAAAGTGGACCTATTAAATAAGTACCATAAAAATTTTTATAGTGTATACCTTCTTTTGAATTTTGCTCACTACTTCCAATACCTTTAACGACATCAAATAAATTAAACTTACCTTCCATAGTACCACTTTGATTTTGAAACCCAATAACATAATCATTAATTAAGGAGCATTTAAATAAAGCCTCATCTACTTTTCGTTTGCTTATCTGCTTAGATACAAAATCAAAAATATGTAACGCTTTAAACTCCTTACCATCCATATCGATAATCTTTGAACCAAAAAGTTCAAAGGCATTACCTGTAATAAGGAAAAATTTATTATTTTCAATTAGTTTATTTATTGTTGTTTTATATTTAAGTAAATGATTTAAAACCATTTTTTGATTATCTTCGGTTCCACTTCCTATATAAATAACATCATAATCATCTAAGGAAAATTCATCATCGATACTAAAACGTTTAACATTTACTTTCATACCTTGGGCTTCTAGATAAAATTTAAGGGCTTTAATATTACCACTATCGCCATATAAATTCATTAAATCATAATATAAATGTGCGATTTTAATGTTCATCATTTTCATCCTCCATTAACATATTAAAAGGTTCGACATAATCAAAATTTAAAATAGCAAATATATCGCCTTTGGTTTTATACTTTATAGCATCTTTAGCCTCATCTAAATTAGGAAAAGTTTCAATTTTTTTCTCATTAATGCCCGCGAGTTTCATTCTCGTTGCTATATCAAAAGCATGAAGACCAACACATATAACTTTTTCAATATCTAACCCCGTTAATATTTCAAAATCGATGTCATAAAGCCATGATAAATCATCAAAACGATATCTTCTACTTATCTCTTTCCATCCGATAACAATAACCTTTTTCCCTTTAAATCTTTTCGTATATAGTAAAGATTGATTAAATGTCGAAGCATTTTCATTTTTATTATTTAAAACATGGACCAAACGTTTTTGATACTTATAAACACTTGTATTTTTTTGGTTATTAGAAGTATTCGATATAACAGTACAAATATTATCTATATCTATATTTAAGCACGAAGCTAAAGTAAAAGATGCCATGGTATTGTAAATCGAATATAAAGTATTTGATGGAACATGTAAAGTATACTGATTATTAATGGTAATTTGCTTTTTTTCATAATTTAATTTTGTAATTTCATAATCGATTTTTGGTCTTTTAAAATCACATGATGGGCATTGATAACAGCCAATATTTTCAAATTGGTAGTAAGCATAATCTAATTTGGTATGACATTTAGGACAATAAACAAGATTCAAATTTTCAAAAAGACTTTTCTTATACGAATAACTATTTTTATGGATTCCGTAATATGTAACTGGAAAGTTTTGATTTAAAACAAATTTTTGTAAATAAGGATCATCGCCATTTAAAATAAGATGCATACCAGGTTTTAAGGCTTTCTTTATTTCCTCAAAAACTAAATCAAAATGTCCTTGTCTTGGAGGTTGATCGCGGCATATATTCGAAATAACGACATATTGTGGTGTTATATCTTTAAAAACAAATTTTGTATACCTTTCATCTATCTCATAAACAAGTGCTTGTTTATTAATCTTGCCTGTTAAAGAGCAATTTTCAAGTAAAAGTGTAGCAATACCAGCACTTAAATTAGAACCTTTATAATTATGAGCAACCGTATAACCACTTTTTCTTAATATATCAGCAATCATACTTGATATACTACCCTTTCCACTTGAGCCTGTTACAGCAACAACTATTTGTGGAAGTTTAAAACTTTTAAATAGATTTTTATTGATTTTCAAGGCTATCTGCCCTGGAAGTGAGCTACCTTTATGAAGCATTTTACCTATCAAAATGAATATTTTACCAGTTATAATACTAACTATTTTCATAAACCACATCTCCTAAAGGAAATTATATCATATTTATACTAATTTTAATATAGCCAAACAATAATATTTTTATCCATTTATAATGACTAATGGCATTATTTTTGATACAATAATAATGGTGATATAAATGATAAAGTATATTGATAAGAAACATACTTATATTGGTGAAAATGTTCAAATTGGGGATGGTACGATTATTTATCCTAATGTTGTCATTGAAGGTAATACAATTATTGGTAAAAATTGTCTTATTTGTGTAAGTAGTGTTATTAAAGATTCTATAATTGGTAATGATTGTAACATCTATACATCATATATTATAAATAGTCAAATTGGTAATCATAATACTATTGGACCATACGCTAATATTAGAGAAAATAATTACATATGTGATAATAATAAAATTGGAGCCTTTGTTGAACTTAAGAATTGTAATGTTAATAATAATACGAAAATTGCCCATTTATCATATTTAGGAGATACGTATATTGGTAAAAACGTCAACATCGGATGCGGAGTTGTAACAGCTAATTTTGATGGAAAAAGGAAAAATAAAACCAATATCGACGATGACTGTTTTATTGGTTGTCATAGTGTTCTAGTTGCACCTCTTAATATTAAAGAACATAGTTTTATTGCCGCAGGTTCAACCATAACCAAGGATGTGAATAATAATTGCCTTGCAATAGCAAGAGCCAGTCAAGTTAATTTAGAAGGCAAAAATCCTCTAATTGAAAAATAGAGTAAAAGGTGCTATAATGAACTAGTATGTGAGGTGGTAAGTTTGAAACATTTACTATTAAAATTAAAAGAAACATTTTTAAAAATTATTAAAGGCACGAAAAAATATTGTAGAGAAAATATTTTATTTTTGACTTTTGTTATTACATCTATTTTAAATGAATTTTTATTAAGGGCTTTTTCAGTAAAAAATTATTTTGAATTAAAACCTTTAATTGCTGATTTAGCGATTATTTTAATTGTGGGTTCTTTTGGTTACTTCTTTAAACCTAAAAACCGTTTTAAATATTATTTTATTTGGGCGATATTCTTTACACTTGTATGTGTCATTAATTCAGCCTATTACAATAATTTTATGTCTTTTGCATCCTTTTCCTTACTTGCTACCTCTCTTCAGGCTAAATCAGTTACAGATGCGATTATCCAAAATGTCATCGAACTTAAAGATTTTACCTATCTATTACAGCTAATTATTCTCTTAATTGTTAATGGTAATTTAAAACGTAAAGGATACTTTAAAAAGTTAAAACAAAATGGTAAAGTTTTAGCTATTAATACTATGGTTATGGGTGTTATTGCTGTTGGGTTCTTTTTATCGATGCTTACAAGTTTGGATATTGGTCGTTTTGGTAAACAGTGGAATCGTGAATATGTGGTTATGAAATTTGGTACTTATTTATATCAGTTTAATGATTTATTTATTAGTTTAAAACCACAAATCAGTCCATTATTTGGATATGATGAACATGCCAAAGAATTTAGAGAGTACTATAATAATAAAGATTACACACATGAAAATAATGCATATACAGGTATTTTTGAAGGGAAAAATATCCTTGTTATACATGCGGAAAGTATGCAAAAATTCACCATGGATACATCATTTAATGGAATAGAAGTTACACCTACTTTAAATAAACTAGCAAGTGAAGGTATGTTCTTTTCTAATTTCTATGCACAGGAAAGTGTTGGAACAAGTAGTGATACCGAATTTACCTTTAATACATCTTTAATGCCATCATCTAGTGGAACCGTTTTTGTTAATTACTGGAACCGTGATTACGTAACAATACCAAAAATTCTTAAAGAAAAAAATTATTACACCTTTAGTATGCATGGTAATAACTGTACAATGTGGAACCGTAATGTTGTTCATGAATCTTTTGGATATGATAAGTTCTACTGTTACAATAAAGATTATAATATTGATGAAATTTTAGGACTAGGTCTTAGTGATAAATCCTTTTTTGCCCAGTCCATTCCGAAAATAGAAGAAATTAGTCAAAATAATCAGAATTTCTATGGCGTCTTAATTATGCTTACGAACCACACACC
>CANQDH010000039.1 GCA_947591565.1 uncultured Bacilli bacterium
TAGCAAATGAATATAAACAAAATAAAAAATTAGAAAATGATCCAAGAGTTACGAAAATGGGTGGTATTCTTAGAAAAACATCCCTTGATGAACTACCTCAAATTATTAATGTCTTTTTAGGTGAAATGTCTTTAATAGGTAATAGACCATATTTACCTAGAGAAAAAAAGGATATGGGTAAATATTATAACGAAATTATTAAAACAAAGCCTGGTATTACTGGATACTGGCAAACAAGTGGAAGAAATAATTTGACCTTTAAAGAAAGATTAAAATTGGAAAGCTATTATTCTAATCATATGACTTTAAAATTAGATGTGAAGATTTTCTTTAAAACGATTGTTAAAGTTATAAAAAGAGATGGAGCGAAGTAGTATGAAGAAAAAAATAATATTTTTTTTACTAGTAGCGTGTTTATTGTTCGTAAATGGTTGTGGCAGTAAGAAAGAAGATAATTCCATAAATAATGACACAAATGAGAATGAACAAGTAACCGAAAATGAACAAGTTCCTGAAAAAACCAAAATAGATATCATCGATATGGATTCTTCTTCAAGACCATATGCTGTTGTTGTCAATAATTTTCCAAGTGCTGTTAAAGTGCAAACAGGACTTCAAGATGCTTATTTAATTTATGAAATGCCTGTTGAGGGCGGAATGTCTAGAAGTTTAGCTTTTTATAAAGATAAACAAACAAATAAAATTGGTACCGTTCGAAGTGCAAGACATAATTTCTTAGATTATGTTTTGGAAAATGATGCGATTTTTGTTCATTTTGGTTGGAGTCATTATGCTCAGGACCAATTACCAAAACTAGGAATTGATAATGTTAATGGTTTGTATGATTCGCCATTTTGGAGAGAAAATCCCGAAAATTTAGCAACGGAACATACGGCTTACACAAGTTTAGAAAAAGTTATATCCTTTGTTAATAGGAAAGGTTATAGAACGACTACTGATAATAAAGGGGTATTAAGTTATAGTTTAGAAGAAGTTGATTTAAGTACCAAAGATGATGCTGTAGTTGCAAATAATATAGTCATTCTTTATTCGGCTAACTATTATAGTGTTTCTTTTGCATATGATGATACTAAAAAAGTATATAAACGATATGTAAATGGTGTTCCACATACTGACTATTTTACTGGTGAACATTATACAGCTAAAAATATTATTGTAACTAAAATAGACTATACCAAAACAGATGACAATTATTATTTAGATTTACACAATGTTGGTACAGGTGAGGGATATTATATAACAGATGGTTATGCTGTCCCAATTACTTGGGAAAAGAGTAGTAGATCTGCTAAAACCATCTATAAATACAAAGATGGAACAGAAATAAATGTTAATGATGGTAATACATATATTATGATACAATCTATTAATCAAAAAACAACGATTGAATAAATCGTTTAGAGAAAGGCTGATGTTTATGTCTAAAAATAAGAAAAATAAAAAATCTATAAAAAATAATAAAAAATTTCGTTTAGTTTGTTTAATATTTTCTATTGCTTTTTGCTTTTTTTCACTTCTTTTTGATTTCTTTTTAATATATGCTGATATTTTACCTCTTAAGTTTTTTATTCCTTTAATTGTTATTTTAAGTTTATTTGAATTTTGTTTAGTATTTGTTATTTTAAAGAAAAAATTTCGATTATGGCTTAAGTATTTAGCAATGTTTTTTAGTGTTTTGTTTTCCTTTTTGTTTATAGTAGGTTGTATATACATATTTAAAGCGTATGATTTTATGGGGAAAATTAAATCTAAAAATATTATGACGGAAGAATATTATGTAATGGTTAAGAAAAATTCCAAAATAGAATCTATTATTGAACTTAAAGATAAAACGATTGCGACATTTGATGAAAAAGTTGATATATATAATGATGCCGTAGATAAATTAAAACAAACAGGAAATTATGGATTAAAACAATCCGATTCTGTTGCAGGGATGATTGATGAACTATTAAATGATGAAGTTGATGCCATTATGATTAGTGAGTTTCATAAGCAACAAATGGATGAAGAAACGCCTGAATTTAGTGAAAAAACCAAAATTATTTATACTATAAATGTTGAAGTTAAAACAAGTGAAACGAAAGATAAGCCAGCAGTTAGTGTAACTAAAGATACTTTTACTATCTATATAAGTGGTATTGATACATATGGAAGTATTTCGAAAAGAAGTAGAAGTGATGTTAATATGTTAGTAACTATTAATCCATCTACACATCAAATTTTATTAACATCTATACCTCGTGATTATTATGTACAGTTACATGATACGACTGGTTATAAAGATAAGTTAACACATGCCGGTGTTTACGGTATCGATATGTCTGTTAGTACGCTTGAAGATTTATTAAATATCAATATTGATTATTATGTTAGAGTTAATTTTTCGACTTTAATTAATGTCGTAGATACTATTGGAGGTATTGATGTTTATTCCGATAAAGGATTTACACCATGGACAAATAAAGCCATCTATATTCCGCAAGGAACTGTTCATATGGATGGAGCAATGGCTTTAGCATTTGCAAGAGAAAGAAAAACATATCTTGAAGGAGATAGGCACCGTGTTAAAAATCAACAAGATGTTATAACAGCTATTATTAAAAAAGTTACATCTTCAACGACGCTTTTAACAAAATATACCTCACTTCTTGATCAGTTATCATCATCATTTGAAACTAATATTGATCCAAAAGCTTTAACTAATTTGATTAAAATGCAACTTGACAAAATGCCATCTTGGGATATTCAAATGTATAGTTTAAATGGATCTGATTCGATGGAATATACTTATTCTTATGGTAACCAAAAATTATATGTTATGATTCCTTATCAAGAAACGATAGACAAAGTACAAAAATATATAACTGATATGGAAAATGGTGAAAAAATTACTGTTAGTGATGAAGATAAATTTGTAGCAGCTGATTCTAGTCATATAAACGCTACATCAACTGTTGCTAGTTCGAATATCGAAGATGATGGAAATGAAGAGATAGAAGATGAAGAACAGATAGTAGATGAAACAAGTGCTGATGAAAATACTTTAGAAGCATCTAGTGATGAAGAGGAAACGAGTGAAGATGAAGTTTTACCATCTAATGATAATGATGATGTAACTTCTGAACAAATAGATGATAATACATCATCTGATGATATTTCTAATACCGAAGATGAAGATGAAATAAGCGAAGAAGAACCAACCGATAATCAAGAAGAAGCCTAATGAAAAAAATTCTTATTTATTTTTTATTAATATCTTTAATGGTAACCATCTTTTGTTTTTCAAATGAACCGTTATATAGTTCAAGTCATCAAAGTAGTAGAGTAATTAATATCATCATAGATATAATGGAGAAAGTATCTAATGAAAAGTTTTCTATCGAAAAAAGGGAGAGATATGTCCAAAATTTATCTCTTCCTATTAGAAAACTTGCTCATTTTACTTTATATTTTACTTTAGGTGTCCTTTTCTTTTTACTATATTTAGAATATCATATTGAACTAAAACAATTACTTACTTTAAGTATACTGTGTTGTCTTTTATATGCATGTACTGATGAAATTCATCAAATGTTTGTCTTTGGTAGAAACGGGTCATTAGTTGATGTTTTAATTGATACATTTGGTTCTACGTGTGGTATTTTCGTTATGAAGCTTTTATGTGTATTACAACAAAAAAGGATACGTAAAAAAAGGATTACTACATAAAAAATAAGAGAAAAAGAGAAAAATTTTTCTCTTTTTTCGTTAGTGTTTTTAGTTACCCCAAGCTCTAGCACCAATAATAATTACTAATAAAATAAATAATACTAATATAATAGCTGCACCGTATCCTGCTCCGTATCCACCACCGTTGCCATATCCTTGATTGCAGCAGCAATTATTGCCATATCCTTGGTATCCACCGTAATAATACATATAAATACCTCCTATCTATTATTCAATATATATTATTAAATAAGTTTTTATTTGCATATACTCTTACCCAATTTTTAAATTTTATTTAAACTTATTTAAATTTTAAATATATTGTGATATTATATAATATGTAAGGTGATAAAATATGAAACAACTAATTAAACATATTTTTAATAATTTTAGATATATGGATATGAAGCTGTTAATTGCAACAGCTGTTATTATCATCTTTGGTTTATTCAATATTGTAACTGCATCTAGTAGGGAAGCAATTAGTATTGAAGCACCTTTATATTACTATTTCTTTAAACACGCTGAAATGTTATTAATAGGTTTATTACTTGGTTTTATTATTTTAAATGTTGATACGAAACATTATAAACCTATTGTTCTTGTTCTTTATGCGGTTATATGTGGTTTTCTTTTTTACACAACCTTTTTTGGAACGAGTAATAGGGGAGCTAGGAACTGGATTAAAATAGGACCTATTACCTTTCAACCTAGTGAGTTTGTAAAACCGGTTATTATTACCTTTGTAGCTCTTCTTTTTGAACGTTTTTATAAGTTTTTCCGAACACGAAATATTAATCATTATAATAAAATTGCCACCATCTTTTTCGTTGTTTTTGTACCATCAGCCTTTATTTTTTTACAAAAAGATTTAGGGACGATGCTCATTATTATGATTATTTTTGCTTTTATGTTTATAACAAGTCCTATTTTAAAAAAAGAAAAATTTAAATCTATTGTCTTTGTTCTTGTTTTTGGGGTTTTAGGTTGTTTATTAATTAGTAAAATAACGGGAAAAAATTTATTATCTGAAGCTCAGCTTGACCGTTTTAATTATATTAATCCATGCAAAAATTATGAAACTAGTGGTTATCAAATATGTAATGGGTTTATAGCCATCAATGATGGAGGACTTTGGGGACTTGGAATTGGTAAAAGTAAACAAAAATATTCATATATACCAGAACCTCATACTGATAGTATTTTTGCGATTATAGCTGAAGAAGATGGTTTAATTGTATGCATTGTTATCATATTGGTTTATGCTTATATTTTATGGCGTATTCTTGATATTTCATCAAATGCTAGTACCATAAGAGGAAGATATATATGTTTAGGTGTTGCAACATACTTATTTGCCCATATTTTTATTAACTTAGGTGGCTTATTTGGTCTTATACCACTTACTGGTGTACCATTACCATTTTTATCATATGGTGGATCGTTCCTTATATCGGCTGTATGTTCGCTTTGTTTAGTTCAAAGAATTTGTATTGAAAGTAAAAAAGATAAAAATAATGGATAAAAAAAATATAATAAGAGGTTTTATTATATTTTTTTTGTATTATTTATGTAGGGAGGTTTATTTATGAAGAAAGAAAAATGGATTATTTTAATTTTAATTTTGAGTAATATCATATGTTTAATTTTTAACTTTAACAAAAAAACCAAAACAGTTGTAACCAAAATAAATGACATTACTAAAAAGGTAACAGTCGATATTAAAGGTGCAGTTAAAAATCCTGGTTTAAAAGTTTTAGATGTAGGAAGTACCGTTTCTGATTTAATTACTCTTAGTGGAGGACTTTTAGATAATGCTGATACAAGTCTCATTAATTTAAGTAAAAAATTAGCTGATGAAATGGTTATCATTGTTTATACAACTGATGAAGTTCAAGAACTTAAGAAAGGAGATACGAGTATTAAAGTTATTGATAAAGAGTGTATTTGCCCAAAGGTTACCAATGATGTTTGTATTAATCATGATACTTTCGTAAATGAAGGACAAAATAATCAAATAAGTGGCCAAATAAACATAAATACGGCTACCAAGGAAGAATTAATGACTTTAACAGGTATTGGAGAAACAAAAGCAAATGCTATTATTGCCTACCGAAATGTATCACCTTTTAAAAATATAGAAGAAATAACAAATGTGAATGGAATTGGTGTATCAACATATGAAAAGATTAAAAATAACATTACTATTTAAAGTCTTTATTGTCATCATCCTTTTTTGTTATGTATTTTATTTTTTTCAAAATAAAGACCATTTATCACATTACCACGGTGATGAGACAAGTTTTACAGGTATTATTAAAGATATTAAAAAAAGCGATAATAAAGTAACTTTAATTATCAAAGCCAAGGAAAATCTTTTAGTAAATTATTATACCGATGAAACCTTTGATTATAAGTTAGGCGACTACATCACCATTAATGGTACTTTATCGAAACCAAGTCCTAATACTAATTTTCACCTTTTTAATTATCAAAATTATTTACTAAGTAAAAAAATATATTATATAATAAGCGCTAAAACAATTACGAAAGTAAAGAATAATTCTAATTTATTTTACAGTTTAAAACAAACTATTTTAAATAGGTTAAATAAACTACAAAATGGTTATTTAAAAGCCTTAATTGTTGGTGATAATAGTAGTATATCTTCTGATAAATTAAGTAGTTATCAAAATAATGGTATAAGTCATTTACTAGCCATATCAGGAATGCATGTTACTATTTTATCTTCAGTTATTTTATGGCTTTTAAATAAAATCAATAAAAAAACAGTTATAAACGAAATCATTATTATTCTTTTTTTTCTTTTTTATGCCTTTTTGGTATCTTTTTCGGTATCGATTATAAGGGCTAGTTTAATGCTTATCATATCGCGACTTTCTAAACTATTTAAGAAAAAAATAAAACCTTTAAATATTTTTTTTCTTACACTTATGATAACTTTATTTATTAATCCTTTTTATTTATATAGTATTAGTTTTAAATATAGTTACACCATATGTTTTTATTTAATTGTTTTTAGTAAATTAATCAATAAAAGAAAAAATTATATATATAAAACGTTTATGACATCTTTAATAGCTTTTTTAGTAAGTTTACCAGTTCAAATTAATAATTTTTATACTGTTAATTTTTTAAGTATTGTTTTAAATATCTTTTTTGTACCTTTTTTTTCTATAATTATTTTTCCCTTGGCTTTAATAACTTTTCTTTTTCCTCTTTCGATAAATCTTTTTAATATAGTATCTAATCTTTTTGAAAATATGTCTTTATTTTGTAATCAGATAACTTTTTTTAAATTTTCTTTTGCATATATAAATGCTTTCTTTTATATTTATTATTATCTTATTATTACTCTTTGTTTTATAAAACCAAAAAAAGGTATCGTTCTTTTCCTTATATCTCTTTTTATGCATTATCATCTTAATTATATTAGAAATTTTTCAAAGATAGTTATGTTTGATGTTGGACAAGGTGATTCTCTTTTAATTAGTTTAAAACATAATCGAGCTAATATTTTAATTGATACTGGAGGCGTTATTAATTATAAAGGAGAAAGTAGTTACGCAACATCTCTTAAGACCATTATTCCTTCTTTAAAAGCAGATGGTATTAAAAAACTTGATTATTTAATTCTTACACATGGAGATTATGATCATATGGGTGAAGCTATTAATTTAGTTAATAATTTTAAAGTTGACAAAGTTATTTTTAATTGCGGCGATTATAATGATTTAGAGCAGGAATTAATAAATGTTTTAGATAAGAAAAAAATACCATATTATAGTTGCATCAGTGATTTAACTATCAATGATGAAAAATTATTCTTTTTATATAGTGATACTTATGATAATGAAAATGATAATAGTAATGTTATTTATTTTACTTATGATAATTATAAATTTTTGTTCATGGGTGATGCAAGTTTGAAAGTTGAACAAAATTTACTTCAAAAATATGATATAAATAATATCGATGTTCTTAAAGTAGGACATCATGGAAGTAAAACGAGTAGTAGTAGAGAATTTATAGAAACGATTAATCCTAAATATGCACTTATTAGTGCTGGCAAAAATAATAAATATGGTCATCCAAGTAAGGAAACGCTTTCTAATTTAGATGATTCAAACATATATAGAACAGATTTAAATGGAAGTATTGTTTTTAAATTTAATAAAAATCACTTTAAAGTTCAAACATGTCATAATTAATAGGTAAAAAGTAAAAACTTTTTTTAAAAATTAAAATATATTATAAAAAAGGCATATAAATAGTAATTATGCATATAATAAAAATGTCTACAAATGTTTTTAATTTTTGGGTTATAACAAGTCATAACCTGACTTGTTTATAATAGTACGCTAATGCTATTAGCGTTTTCATATAGATGATGAGCCTATAAAAGGGCTCATTTTATATTTATTAGAAATTTTTTGTATTGTCATAAATAAAAAGTTGTGATAGAATAATTTATAGAATAAGAAAGTAAAGGAGATGTAATTTATGTTTACAA
>CANQDH010000040.1 GCA_947591565.1 uncultured Bacilli bacterium
TTAAAAAATGAATTGTTTTTCTTTCTTTTTTCGTAAAATAAAGATCACTTATCTTCATTTGCATATATATACCTATATAGTTATGTGTTATTTTAAGATGACTAGGAATATTTATATTTAAATATGTATCAAGATGATATTTTTTAAATAAAGATAGACCATATAATGCATTATCATCTTGGATAATTTTATCTAGTTCCTCTCTTATTCTTTGTATAGATATATTTTTGACATTTTTAGCATATTTTTTAAGTGCATTATGAAGATCTTTATCTAGTGAAAAGTTTAAATTACTAGCTATACGAATAGCTCTTAAGATTCTTAAAGCATCATCTTTTATTTTTTGATTACTGTTTCCTACTACTTTTAAGACTTTATTTTTTAAATCATTTATTCCACCAAGATTATCTAAAATATGACCTGTTTCATCCATTAAAAGAGTATTAATCGTAAAATCTCTTCTTTGTAAATCGTCTAAAAGGCTTCCATATTCTAAATGTTGTGGTCTTCTTCCATCATAATAACTTTCTTTTCTAAAAGAAGTTATTTCGATATGATAATTATCTAGGTCAAAAGAAAAACAATAAAAACCTTTACTTTTAGCAAATGGAAATATTTTTAAAATATCTTCTTGTGTCGCACTAGTACAAATATCGACATCGTAAGAACATCTATTTAAAAGTTTGTCTCTAACAAATCCACCAACAATATATGCTTCAAAACCGTTTTCTGTTAATTTTTTTAACAAATCAAAAATGTTTTTCATAAAGAAAAAAGGCCATAGGCCTAGTTTAATGCTTCTTTTAGTTTTGAACCAGCTTTAATAGTAACAGCAGTTCTTGCTGGAATATTAACAGTTTCACCAGTTCTTGGATTACGTCCTTTTGAAGCAGGTTTTTTCTTAGTTGCAAGATTTAAGAAACCAGTAATAGTTACTTTACCTTCACTTTTTAAACCTTTGATTATTCCTTTCATTACAGCATCTAAAGCACGAGTTGAATCTGCTTTAGTTAGGCCTGTTTCTTCAGCCATAAAATTAACTAAATCTGTCTTTGACATTTAAATACCTCCTACGTATTTTTTTGTTAAGCTATCTTGCTTACAATCTAAGGATAGCATTTTTTTTAAGTAAATGCAACTATTTTTGTAAATTTTTTTGATTTTTTAAGCAATTTCATTGAAAAAAGGACATAATGTCCTTTCATTCTACTCTTGTTTTCCGTTATCATTTTTAATGTCTATACAGGTTTTGGTAAAAAAGTAAGTAAAAACCATTGTAATAATATTACTAAATAAAGTAAAAACAAGTTGTATTAAATCCATATTACCATTTAAAAAAACCATAATGGTAACTACTTCTAGAGTAAACAAGAGTGTAAGCGTTATAATTGATTTAACATCCATTATTCTTTTCATATTTACCTTCTTTCAAATAGTTAAACGTTCAAATAAGTTTTAAATAGAAAAAATTTATTGGACTTAATATATAATATGCCAAATTCTATCACACTCTTATTTTAAACAACTAGAAAAATGTTTAAAAAAAACTATCATATTAATAGTTCTTTAAAAATAATGATAAAAATTTGGAAAAACGAAATAGGATGATTTCACTTTTATTAATGGCAAAACTTTTTCCTAAGGCTTTTCCTCCGATAGTTAAGGCTGCAATTATAGATGTTACCAAAAGCGTCACAATTAACGCATTTACGTGCAAATTACTAGTTATCGTTGCTGCGATAATAGCGCCTGCTGAACCTGATATGATACCGCAAATATCACCAATAACATCATTACAAAAAGATGCGACCTTATCAGCATTTTTTTTAAAAGTAACAGCAAGTTTAGCACCCTTTACTTTCCTAGAGTTCATGGAATGAAAAACTTTTTCATCAGCTGCTGTAACAGCAACACCTATCATATCAAATAAAACACCAATACCAATAAATATGATAACTAGAATAATACCAATCATAATATTGACATTAGGAATGGATAATTCAGATATACCTGAAAACATAAAAGATATCATAAAGGCTAAAACAGTAATTTTGATAATCCAGTTCCAATTAACAAGTTTTTTAGATATTTTTTCTTTTTTCTTTTCTATTTTTTTTAAATTCGTAATTTCATTATTTTTTTTCATATTTCATCCTTTATATAAACAAAAAATGGCCTATTGCCATAGTTAACTTTGCGTCTTAGGTCAAGATAGGATTTCCCTGATTTCTACTTTACGTTACCATAAAGCGGTTCCCCTTCAAAGAAATCAATACATTGTCGCCAAATGTATGACTTGATTACCACTTAGTACACACTGCAATCCTATGTAATAATACACCCTAGAGGATTTCCCCAACAATTCGTCTGCTATTAATTCTTTTTTGCAATAATTGTTTCAAGGTAACTAATAATCAAATAAATTCGGCCAAATAAATTTGATCAGACTACCTATTCCCTTTTATCACTCAAGACAAGCTACACTACTCGTAGCTTTCGCCACATAGTAGGTTTAATCCTAATTCGTAACAAGTCCATCAACATTACGTGTATAGGCAAATTACAAGATTAGGTCTCCAAAGTGGTGGGTCAAAGACGTATGCCATTACGGTTGCCCAGACACTTATTTCAACCAGCACTCACCCCAAACTGGGCGTAAGAAGCAAGCACCAGAGGCTTCACAGATATGCTCTTTAGTGGATTTTTAGCCCCACCCTCATAGCAAACTTATTGACTAGAATAATGTGCCATTTCCAAGTACATTGTAACATATTATTTTTAATTTGTCAAAAAAAGATGTTACAATTCATTATATGTATAATTTTATTTATATTGCCTGATTACATTCATTATGATAATTTTTATCATCAATATTTATAAAAGTAATATCATAATTATGATATTCTATTTCATACTTAATAGCAACACAGCCATTTAAAACTTGCTTATTAGCTGGATCGATAACTGTACTTTGTTCTAAAAATTCATCATCTATTAAAGTGGATAAATTGACATATGTAACTGTTCCATCATTTGCGATTTTATTTAAATTTTTAACCGCCCAACTTTCAGCCGCATCTTCTATTTTTATATATTGTTGATTATGCAAAGAAGTTTTTTGTTCATTAAGTAATTTATTAACATTTTTCACAATCATAATTCCAAGTAAGCCCATAATAAATAAAACAGCTACCAATTCTATTAAAGTAAATCCTTTCTCTTTCATACGTTCAACTACTTTCTAAAATAATTATAATTTAATTCATATTGATTGTCAAATTAAATCGGTCTTTTTAATAATAAAGGTTTTATTTTTGGTATAAAAAGCATAAAAAACATCATCAAGTTTTAAATGCATATTTTGTAATAATTTATATAGCCATTTTTCATTTTTATTTATTTCTTTTAAAACTTCATAATTGACAACACTATCGACAATAATAGGCATAGGATAATCATGACATTTTTGAAAAATAGATAGTTTACCATTGTTTTCTAAAATCGCATAATCAACTTCTTCAATACTTTTAATTCCTTGTTCCCTAAGCTGTGTAATTAAATCATCTAAACTATATCTAATTTTTGACATTTGTTTAAATTTGATTTTGCCATCTTTAATAATTACGGTTGGATTACCATCTATCATTTTACGAAATTTATCACTTTTTAAACTAAAATAATTTAAAATAATCTGAAGAACAACTAATACAACAATAGGAACAATGGATATAAAAATAGACATTTTTTCATCTTCGATGGATATGGCCGCAAGTTCAGCAATTAAAATCGATACAATTAAATCGACAATACCAAGTTGCCCTACTTCTTTTTTACCCATGATACGATATACTAAAATAATAAAAAGATATAAGAAAAACGTTTTCATAACTATAGTTAAATACATAAATTATCGCCTCATTATATTATGTCTTTTGTCATAGATATTTATACAATCGAATATTTTTTATTAGGGAGGATTTTATATGAATTATTTAAAAAATATAGGTATAGCGTTTATATACGTTTTTTCAATTTTAATTATTAGTACCTTTCTTATATCTCTTTGTAACTATATAGGTTTTATTAAGGGTAAATTTCTTACTATTCTTAAAATTATCATACCTATCGCATCTTTATTTGTAGGAGGATATATTATCGGAAAAAAGGCTAAAAAGAAAGGATGGCTTGAAGGGCTTAAATTAAGTGGTCTTTTTATAATCTTTTTGTTATTATTTAACTATTTTGGTTTAGGAAATGTACCTTTACTTAAAAACATTATCTATTATTTAATCATTATGGCATCATGTATAACGGGAAGTATGCTTGGTATTAATAAAAAAGCAAATACTAATTGACAAAACGAGATTTTAAGTTATAATAATTACCTGTGGTGATGTTATGATAATTAATGAGTGTGATTTACAAAAGGTCCAATTAGATAAAACGATGTGGGGCGCTAATTCGGACCTATATCACTGTGAATATCAAAATATTAAATATCTTTACAAAAAATTATACTCTTTTAGCGATGGACTTCAAAGCAAATTACAAGCACTTATGAATAACCAAAATACATCACTAAATTTACCACAATATATTGTTTTTGATAAGGAAAAACCTACAGGTTATTTACTAAAACCTCTTGATAATTATAAACTTTTTTATCATTTAAGCAATCATAAAAGAGAAGAAATCATAAAATTATTAAAACTTGCAAAAAAAAGTATTATATCGATGCATCAAGATGGTATCATCCATTGTGATTTGCACCCAGCTAATATAATGTATCATGAAAATAATGATGACATTAAAATAATTGATTTTGATAGTTGTTCATATAATGGTATGTCTTCTGATGTTAAACATTATAATTTTTTATGTAACTACTATTTATCAAACCATAAATTAGATATGTCACTTGATATTTTTCTCTTTAATTTATCCACAATATCTCTTTTATATAAAATAGCTTATGACGATATTTTAAAACCAAACTTTATAACTATAACAAATCAAAGAATAGAAAATACTAATCAAGAAGAAATATGGCAAAAAATAAAACAAAAAAAAGAATTAACACATAATGACTTTTTCATTGATTATTGTTAATTCTTATGATAAATGAACATCAGTTCATTTTTTTTATAGCGCATTAAGAGCAATTTCCATCATTTGGTGAAAAGATTTTTCCCTTTCTTCACTAGTTGTTTGCTCATTAGTAATGATACTATCAGATATAGTTAATAAACATGCTGCTTTTTTATGTAAAACATTTGCATTATGAAAAAGAGCAAATGATTCCATTTCAACGCCAAGGCAATGATATTCATCATGAAGAATTTGATAATTGTCCTGTTCTTTATAAAAAACATCACTTGAATAAATAGTTCCTTGATGTAATTTAATATTTAGTTTACTAGCAGCATCCTTTAATTTTTGATTTAATTCATCATTTGATTTAATAATATGACCGTCAAATCCGTTTTGAGTTTTTGCAAAATGGGAATCGGAATAACTTTCTGTAACAAGAACAACATCATATATATTAATATCTTTATCGTATGATCCGGCGCTTCCTATACGAATGATATTATCAACATCATAAAATTTAAATAATTCATATGAATAGATACCAATACTAGGCATACCCATACCTGATGCCATAACTGTTACCCTTTTATCATTAAAATAACCCGTAAAGCCTAACATACCTCTTACGGTATTAATACATTCATAGTTTTTTAAATATGTTTTAGCGATATATTCTGCTCGTTTAGGATCGCCTGGCATAATAACGGTTTTAGCGATTTGTTCCTTAGTAGCCTCAATATGTGCTGTCATTTTATACCTCCTATCAAGAAAAAAATCATAAATTCTATTCTCTCTATTCTTATTATACAACACTTTTGATAATTCTAATTAAAAAGATGCTAATTTGTTTAAAATTTTGTAAAATATTTGATATTTCAAGATAAAATGTGTTAAAATACATAAAGGAGTTGATTTGTATGTTTAAAAAGGTAAATATTTTAGATGAAAAAGACAAACATTTAAGAATGAAAAGTAAAGAAGTTATTTTTCCTCTAAGTGATGAAGAAAAAGAACTAATTAAACGTTCTATCGACCATTTAAGATATAGTCAAATCGAATCATACTCTAAAAAATATAATTTAAGACCCGGTATGGGACTTGCCTTCCCGCAACTTGGTATTAATAAAAGAGTTATCATTATTGTCCATGAATTTGAAGAAGGTAAATTTCATAATTATGTTTTTGTTAATCCTAAAATTGTTAGTTATTCAAGTGAAATGATTGCAGCTGAAGCGGGTGAAGGTTGTTTAAGTGTTAACCGCGATGTCGAAGGACATGTTCCAAGATATGCAAGGGTTACTGTTTCAGGCTTTGATGAGAATGGTAATCCAATTAAAGTAAGGGCCCGTGAAGATTTATCTATCGCCTTTCAGCATGAAATCGATCATTTAGAAGGAATCCTTTTTTATGATAGAATTAATAAAAATCATCGTTTTTTTACGGAAAATGAAATTAGATTAATATAAAAAAGCACATTGTGCTTTTTTTAATTTTGTTGTAAGGCTTCACGTTTGGTTTCGTAAACCTCTTCTAAAACATAAATTTCTTTACTACTCATAAAAATCAAGACCGCGTTCTTATATTCAAGTAATTTATCAATTTCATCTAAAGACATATGCTCACCATTATTTAATTTGGCAATTAAATTTTTAACATCGTATGGCTCGCAGTCTTCTTTTCGGTCCATATAGACATCGGTTACATAAGCTTTATCAGCTAAATTAAGGGCATCGGCAAATTCTTGTTCAAATTGATGAGCCCTTGAATACGTATGAATCATCAAAATCGCAATAATTTGTTTATCAGGATATTTTTGTCTTGCTCCTTTAATAGTAACAGCAACCTCAGTTGGATGATGGGCATAATCATCAATTAAAACAATATCATCTAAGACTGTTTCTTTAAATCTTCTTTTAGCACCTTCAAAGGTACGTAAATATTTATCGATGTCTTTTCTATCAAGACCTTCATAATAACAAACCGTTATAACCGCTAAACTATTAAGAAGCATATGTTCACCATATAAAGGTAACTTAAAGGAACCAAAAAATTTTTCTTTTATATAAACATCAAAATCGGTTCCATCATTATGATACTTGATGTTCTTAGCAACCACATCATTTTTGGGATTAAGACCATAAAAAACAACTGGTTTTTCATAATTAATTTTATCGGTATATGGATCATCACCACAGGCAATAACCATTTTTAAAGCGTTATTAGCGTACTGTTCATAAGCTGCTACCATATCCGTTATATCTTTATAATAGTCCATATGATCTAATTCAATATTCGTTATAATCGCATATGTTGGTGTATAAGCTAAAAAGTGTCTTCGCCATTCACACGCTTCAACAACAAAATACTTACTATCCTTATCACCATGACCCGTTCCATCACCAATTAAATAATTAGAACCAACCGTATGATCTAACACATGTGATAACATAGCTGACGTCGTTGTTTTACCATGACAACCAGCAACCGTAATAGTGTGAAATTGTTTTGTAAAGAAACCAAGCATTTCTTGATATGAATATATTTCAAGGCCTAATTCTTTAGCCTTTTGTACTTCAACATTATCATCACCAAAAGCATTACCTTGGACGATAATCATACCTTCTTGTATATTTTTCACATCAAAAGGAAGAATCGTAATACCTTTTTCAATTAAAATTTTTTCAGTAAAAAAGTGGTCGACTTTATCACTACCTTGTACATGATAACCTAAATCATGCATAACTAGAGCAAGTGCTCCCATTCCTGTCCCTTTTATTCCTATAAAATGATATATCATCTAAAATCATCTCCTACTATATTATAAAACATTAGCCCAAAAAGTTGATAATAATTGGACCTAAAATTAAAAGCAAAATAATTGGTAAAATAAACAAAACAGAAACAATACTAATTTTATTTGGTATTTTATTTATCTGACCTTTTATTTCAAGTAACCTTTTATCACGTAAAAACTCAATTTGATTATACATAGTATCAATAATCCTACTTCCAAAAATATCTGTCTGCGTAATATTTAAAATAATATTATTAATACTTTCCGATGGAATTCTTTTTTTCATACTTTCTAACGCTTCAACTAGTGATTTACCAAACTTTATTTCAAAAAGCGTTTTTTTAAATTCCTCAGA
>CANQDH010000041.1 GCA_947591565.1 uncultured Bacilli bacterium
GTAAACATAAATTACATCTCCTTTACTTTCTATTCTATAAATTATTCTATCACAATTATTTTCTTATATCAATCATTTAATAAATTTAAAAAAAATTAGCTTAGCTAATTTTCTTTAAAATAAAATATCCACAATCATAAGCACATTCTTCTTTTAAATAAATCTTATATTTTTCAAAGTCATTATAACTTTTAAAATTTTTATTATCCTTATTACAAAACCCTTTTAACCTAAGTTTATCGTAAGAATAATCTCCTAAAATATAATCAAAAGTATTAAAATAATCTGTCGCTTTCTCCTCAACTAATTGATAATTAAAACAATCTTTATAATTTTCAATTAATTCATAATCCATATCATTTAATTTATATATTTTCTTCATCTAAATACTCCTTTTTTAAACCATCAATTATTTCTTCATATTTAGAAAGACTAGAATTACCATTCCAAGTCATAAAACCACCTGTTAAACCATTTTCATATAAAGCAGTAATTTGGGAAGATATTTTAACTGAATCATAAGGAATTTTAGGTGCTTTTATAGCATCATAGGCTTGGATCCAAGAACGAACAATAGCAGGTGTTGGAATACTTTTTTGACGATTTACAACGTACTCTCCCCATTCTAATAATAATTTATAAGGTATAGTCCATACAGGTTCATCAAAACCATATTCATATTTATTAAAATGATCTGGATATGGCATTGGACTTATAACATCAACAACATTAGATATAGCAGGCCAGTATTGACCATAACCAGTTACATAATTGTGAGCTGATTCACCAAAAACATCAGCGGACACATACGCTCCAACACTATGTATTTCATCAGTTGCATACATCAAAAATTTTTGAATAGCTTGGGCTTTTTCTTCATTATAAATATTTCTTAAATCCATTGTTCCATCTTCTTCTGAGGAATAAGTTCCATCAGGAAAACGAACATAATCAAACTGAATTTCATTAAACCCTATTTTCGTAACTGCTTCTTTCGCAAGTTCAACATTATATTCCCAAACAAGTCTATTAAAACCACTTGGCCAGTATGAACCATTATGTAAATAAGGTTTATTCGTTGAGGTATCCATAAGGGCTGAATCAGGATTATCAGATACAAATAAAGCATCTTTAAAAACCGTAATTCTTCCTATAACATAAAAACCATTATTTTTAAGTTTTTCAATAGCTGCTTTATATTTGTCAAAACTATTTATAGCTGCTTCATAACTTTTAGGAGAATACTCTTTCATAACTTCGGATTCATATCCAATAGCCGTATCATCTTTTATATCAACAACAAAAGCATTAATATTTGCTTTTTTAGCAATATCAATATAATCATCAATTTTGGAAAGAACGGTTGAATTTAGATAAAGAGCCCTTACTTCTGCAGGCATAACATTATCTTCAAACTTAGGTTTTATAACAGGATAAAAATCTAAATTTTTAGCAGTTCCTATCTTATAAGCATCTCCGCAATTTGCATGTAACTGATATGTATTTTCTTCATCATAGTTCTTTAAGGCTTCTTCTTTCGTTAAAGTTACATATTTGGCATATATAAAGCCCTCTTTACCTTCGTATTCTATTTTATATTTATGAACACTTCCATCATCTAAAAGTTTATCATATCCGGTTATTTTAATTTCATCCCCTTTATTTAACGTACCTAATATTTTCGAAGAAGTGCTATCCTTATATACAGTCAAATAAGTTCTAACGTATACTTTATCCTCCTTAACCATTTTGTCTTCATCTGTTGTAAAGTTATCCTCTTTAATTAAATATTTGCCTTTTTCAGATACTATCTTGTAATAACTATCATTATTTTCATCTGTTATTTTTTTATCATTAACTTTTATTTTCTTTCCTCTTGCAATCGTTGATACTTCTTTAAAATTTTCATCATATAAAGTAGCCGTTTTTATATTACTAGATACATATCCTTGGATATCCTTTTCTAATAAACGACTTACAGGCTTTTTTAAAAGAAAATAAACCAGGAGAATAATATCGACAATAATAAATATTAAAAGAGCAAGTTTTAGTTTATTAATTTGCTTCATATAACAACCTTCTTTACTATAAATAGTATACCATAATCTGTGATAGTTTGTCAAAAATTATTGCTTTTTATTTTTTCTTTTTATATAATATTATTCTAAGGGTGTCTAAAAGTAATGTTCAAATATTTTTAAGATTATAAATATTTTAAAGAAAGGATTTCTAATATGTATAAACATGTACATAATTAGATGATATGTGATAAATATGAATACAGAAATTATTAAAATTTACTCAAGTCAAGATTTTAAACATAAAGAATATATAAAAAAAATGACTATAGAAAAGCTTGCGATTATCCATCTACTATTAGATAATAAGCAAATAACAAATCAAGTTCTTTTAACCGAAGTTCCTGATTTTCTTCCTAGTCATCTAAGTTATGCTGATATCGATATTGAAAGTTTACTATTTCGTGATAATAGGTGCAAATATATGGACTATTTCCAGTTTGCGGAAGGCTTTTTTTGCGGTATGGAGTACGATGAGCAAATAAAATATAAACGCTTATATTTAACGAAAATGGATGAAACAAAATATGGTTTTTGGAAGGAAATTGATTTTGAACATTTTAAACAATATGCAACTAAGGAAGATTTAAAACAATTAACAAAAATATATAATGAATGGTTAAGCGGGAATAAAATACTACTTAAACATCTTAGTGCAAATAGTACAAGAGCACTTGATTTAAAAAATGATGGAGAAAATATTCATCTTTGCCTTAAGCAAGATAATGAAAAAAGGCTAAGAAAAACTTATACTGGTGTTTTACCTTCTCATATAAATCATTAAATATTAGCAGTCTCAAGAGCAATACTAGGTGAATTTTTATCAATCCCATTAAAATAATAGTTGGGAACAGTTCCTTGGATTAACTTTATCGCAACAGGGATACTCGTTTCCACTTTTATTTTTTTGGTCGTTAAAGGAAGGATGACCATTTCTTCAACTTCAACAATGATACTAACTTCGATCATGGCATTATTGATACCATAATTCGTGACTTTGGTATTGACAGTACTTACAATATCACCAACTAAACTTAATTTAACAGGTATTTTAGGTCCAATATTAGATAAAAGAGCATTATGAAAAATAATACCACTTGGTATTTCATATATTATGCCTTTACTGATTTTTTCTTCATCATAATCGATATCTATATTATCAGGTAATTCAAGTAAATCAATGTTACCTTGTTCAAGATACTTTAAATTAAGCTGGATATTATTGGTAATAAGGGTTAAGGTTTTATTTACAATTATGGGATTAAAATCAATCGTTTTGATTTGATCAGTACCATCTTTAGTAATGATAAATAAATCATCAATATTTAAATCTTCAGCTACTTGTTTGGAAATAGCCTTATTAATAACTAAATTGGTTAATTTTTTTACGGCGCTTTCAGCATAAGGCAAAAGAATAGGTGTTACTTTCGTATTTATAAATTTAAAGGTAAGAAAAAGAAAGAAAACTAAAAGAATAACAAAAAAGATAATTTTGTTAATAGCTTTTCCTTTCTTAGACTTTTGCATTATAAGTATTTTTCGCCTGCACCTTGCCCTTTGCATCATTGTTTCCACCACTATATTATATTATTTTATCTGTATATTATTATATTTTTTGTCAATATTATAATTGGTGATGAAATTTGAAACTTGAAAATGTTATGACAAGAAAAATTATTTATGGAAATAGTAGTGATACTATATACGATATCTCCAAAAAAATGAAAGAATATGATATTGGTTTTTTACCTATTATCGACGATAATAAAATTATAGGTATTATTACTGATAGAGATATTGTTGTGAATAACCTTTATAATGAAACAGAACATATTAAAGATTTAATTCATAAAAATGTTATTACAATTAGTAAAGATGATACGATTGTAGATGCAGCTACGATGATGAAAAAAAACAAGATTAAAAGATTAATTGTTACGGATAAAAACAAAGTAGTTGGTATTGTTTCGCTATCGGATTTAGCCCCTAAATTAGATAAAGACTTATTTATAGGAACCTTTACATCTATATATGAAATAAATAGAAATGACGATCACTTCAATACTGATATTGATGATATTTATTTATAAAATATATAAGCCCCATTTCTTCCGTGAAAAGGGGCTTTTTTTTAATAATCCTATTTACCCATTAATTTTCCTAAGTAATAGGCTGTTCTTACCATTTGGGCACTATATCCCATTTCATTATCATACCAAGCAACAACTTTAACTAACTGACGTCCATCAACTTCTAAAACATTTGTAAGAAGTCCATCAACTAGCGCGCCTAGTCTTGAACCGATAATATCACTTGAAACGATAGGATCTTCGGTATACTTAATAGTTTCGTTTTGATGCATTTTAAAAGCATTGTTAACTTCCTCTGCGGTTACACTTTTAAATAATTCTAAGGTTAAATCGATAACAGAACCGGTAGCTGTAGGTACTCTTAAAGCACTACCATCTAATTTTCCTTTAAGTTCAGGAATAACAAGTCCAATCGCACTTGCAGCCCCTGTTGAAGATGGGATAATATTGGCAGCCCCTGCTCTACCTCTTCTTGCTTTAATTCCTTTTTTATGAGCAACATCAAGAATAACTTGGTCATTCGTATAAGAATGGACAGTTGTCATAAAACCTTTTTCAACACCAAATTCATTATTTAAGATATGAAGAACAGGTGCTAAACAATTAGTCGTACAAGAAGCAGCACTAATAATATCCTCACTTCCATCTAGACTTTTATGGTTAACATTATATACAATTGTTTTTAAATCGCCCTTAGCAGGAGCGGAAATAATAACTTTTTTAGCGCCAGCCATGATATGAGCCATTGCATCTTCTTTTTTCGTAAAATGCCCTGTACATTCAAACACAATATCAATATCTAAATTACCCCAAGGTAACTTACTTGGATCCGTTTCGGAAAAAACAGTTACTTCATGATCACCTACTTTTATTTTATCATCATGGTAACTAATTTCATCAACGCGATAATTACGATGATTCGTATCATATTTTAATAAATAAGCAAGTTGTTCAGCATCTGTTAAATCATTAACTGCAACAACATCAAATTCTGGATTTTCCTCCATTATTCTAAACACAAGACGTCCAATACGTCCAAAACCATTAATAGCAACTTTTATCATATTATCCTCTTTTCTAATCTTTATCTTGGAAAGCACTTCCACCAATAAATTCTCTTAAAACAGAATCAGCGGGAACACCTTCACTTGGAATAGGTAAAAAATTTCTTAAAAAATTGATAAGTCTTATAGCTTCATGATAAACTTCACTTGTTTCTTCTACAGAAAATAATAAAGGTTCAGCATAAGTTTTTAAAACACCAATTTCATAAATAAGGGCTGAATTGACAATCATATCAACATCATCTTGATAAGGGAAAATATATTTTTCTTCGCCCTCTCTAATTTTTTTCCACTGTTTTAACGTATCTTCAGCATTATAATTACGATATTTATTATCTCTTACAATTCTTCTTAGTTTTCTTGTATCACTAGTAAAGATACGATTATGACTATCGACATTAAGCTGTGTAAGTGGTCCAATATATATTTTATATTTATTTTTTCTTTCAATTGACAAAGTTAATTCATCATTTAGAGCATGTAAGCCTTCAATAATAATAACTTCATTCGTATCAAGTTTAACATTTTTATTTTTATATTCTCTTTTACCAGTTGCGAAATTATAAGTAGGTAAATTCGTTGCCTTTCCTGAAACTAAATCAAGTAAACATTTATTAAATAAACTAACATCAATAGCGGTTAGAGATTCAAAATCAGGTTCACCATTTTTATCAAGTGGTGTTTTATCACGATCTAAGAAAAAATCATCTATCGAAAGACTATAGGGATTCATGCCATTACATTTTAAATATGCTTCTAGCTTTTTAGCTGTCGTTGTTTTACCACTTGAAGATGGACCAGCAATTAATATAACTTTTATTTTGCCATTTTTTTCTAAGATTTCATCAGCAACTTGCATAAGCTGCTTATTATAATGTATCTCGGCAACTCTAATTATTTCATCATATTTTCCGGTTGAAACTCTTTCATTTAAATCAGCCGCATTATTTATTTGACAAGTTCGGCCCCATTTCGTATACTCTAAAAATTTATCAAAAAGTTTTTTATGATGTTTATAATCTAAAGTAATTTCAGGATTATAAATATCAGGATAACTTAAAACAAGACCATTTCCACTTATATGTGTTAATTTAAAATCATCGACAACTTTGGTACTATATGGCATCTCACCATAAAAATAATCATATATATCATCTAAACGATATAAATTTATATATGTATTACTTATATATTTTAAAACTTTAGCCTTATCGTACATCTTTTTTTGTTTAAAAAATTTAATCGCATCGAGGCGTGCAACACTAATTTTCGTAAATTTTAAATCTTCTTTGACAATATTTTTCATTTCTTTTTCAAGTAACTGCTCAATATTATTATCAACATCGACATCATTTATTTCAAAATAAAATCCTTTATCAATCGAATATTCGATAACAACATGGGCCTTTTCGCCAAAAATTCTGCGTACAGCTAAAATTAAAATAAATTGTAAACCTCTACTATAAACAGAATTTCCAACATAGGAACTACGATCAAAAAAATCGATATCACATTTTTTATTTAATTCCTCACTTAAATCACAAACATCATTATCAATTCGAGCAGCTAAAATAGGATAATGAAAATACTTTTGATAATTTTTAGAAATATCTATATAAGGAGTATTTTCATCATACTCATCTGTTATTAAATTTCGAAAATTGACATTTATTTTTTTTACCATTTAATATCCCTCTTATTCTATTTATATTTTACCAAAAAATATTTATTTTGTCACATTTTTTTATGTATAAAACAGTATGTTTACATCTATCATATATATAGAGGTGAAAAAATGGCACTTGTTCCAACAGTAATTGAAAGAAGTAGTAATGGTGAAAGAGTTTATGATATATATTCGAGATTATTAAAAGACCGTATCATTATTTTAAGTGGGGAAATTGATGATGTTAATGCGAATATCGTCATTGGAGAACTTTTATATCTTGATTCTATTAATAATAATGATATTAGTATTTATATTAATTCTCCAGGTGGTAGTGTAACAGCTGGTATGGCGATTTATGATACCATGAATTTTATTAAAAGTGATGTTTCAACGATTTGTGTTGGTATGGCAGCAAGTATGGGTGCGTTTTTATTATCATCTGGAACGAAAGGTAAACGATTTGCTCTTCCAAATAGTGAAGTAATGATTCATCAGCCACTAGGTGGAGCACAAGGACAAGCAACGGAAATCAAAATAGCGGCTGAACGTATTTTAAAACTTAAAGATAAATTAAATAAAATGCTTTCGAAAAATACAGGTAAAGACCTAAAACAGGTTGAACAAGATACTGAAAGGGATTATTTTTTATCTTCAAAAGAAGCTTTAAACTACGGACTAATAGATAAAATTTTATAAATAATTAAGAATGGTACATACTAATAATGGTGATTATATGTACTTTCTTAATTATTTTTTTGTTTCATCTATTTTGGGCTTTTTATTTGAATCCTTTTTTTATATAACATTTAACTGGGAAGGAAATTCTGGATATCTATTTGGCCCGTGGACACCCGTTTATGGAATTGGAAGTGTCATTATTATCTTTATATATAATTTTCTAAATAAAAAAATCAAAAATAAGTTAGTAAAATTTATAACTTTTTTTCTAAGTATATCCATTATTTTATCAATAATAGAGTTCATAGGTGGCACTCTAATTGAAAATATTTTTCATGAAGTTTTTTGGGATTATAGCAATCATCTTTTAAATATTGGTAAATATGTATCTATTGAAATGGGATTGGTTTGGGGCATCATATCTACTTTATTTATTTATCTAATTAAACC
>CANQDH010000042.1 GCA_947591565.1 uncultured Bacilli bacterium
CATCAATACCATCAACTGTTTGTTCTTTCGAATTATGGTCGACTAATATAACTTTCTTTTTATTACGGTCATTTAAATCAGCAAGGGTTAATAATCCCAAGCATTCATTCATTTTATTTATAATTGGATAGTGCGTGTACTTTGTTTTATTCGCAAAATCAATAAAATTATTAACAGTATCGTTTTCATCAAAACAAAAGACGTTTTTAGTTAAAGTAATAGTTTGTACGTAGTTACATAAATTAATCATTTTAACAACTTTAAATGTATCAAGATTTGTTTCAATAACATTAATTTTTCTTTCTTTAGCCATTTGTAAATGTGATGGTTTAATTTCTCCATCTTTCGTAATAATGATTAATTTGACATTTGATTCAATGGCAAATTCAATAATACTATGTCTATCACCAACAATTAAAATACTATTGTTATCTAATTTCGTATTTTGAATAAATGTTGTACTTCTAAGTAGGGCAACATTTATCGTACCTTTTATTTCCTCATCAAATTTTAGTATTTTTTTACCCTTTAATGTTTCTATAATATTGTCATATGAAGTTTCTAAATGCGATAAATTTTCCCCTAATTCTAGTTTGGCAATATCTTTCATAGAAACAATACCATACATTTTGTCGCCATTTTCAACAATAGGAATCATGGTTAAATTTTTGTCTGTCATATAATGATAAGTATTATAGATAGAACTATTTTTGTCTAAATATATTCCTTTTTTATAGCGAATGTCTTTAATTTGTAATTTAACATCATTTAAAAAAGTTGGCTGTTTAACTTTAAAATAATTTAAAACATATTTTGTTTCTTTATTTATTTCCCCAAGTACCATAGGTGTTGTTTCATAACCTAATTGATTTTTTAAATAAGATAAGGCAATTGATGATGTTACACTATCAGTATCAGGATTTTTATGACCAAATATAAATGTTTTTTCCATTTTATACCTCCTTAAAAACTATACAAAGACATTATATCATAAAAAAAATAAAATATATAAAAAAATAGTCATTTCATATTTATTTCTTAAGAAAAATAGTTAAAATTGAGTATAAATTGTATAAATTAAAACAAAATATAAATTAGAGAGGATGATTTCATGAAAGCAACAGGTGTTGTTAGACGAATTGATGAACTTGGTAGAATTGTCATTCCCAAAGAATTGCGCAAAACTTTGCGAATAAATGAGGGAGAAAATATTGAAATATTTATGGATGATAGTGAAAATATTGTTTTGAAAAAATTTTCTTCTTTAAAAAAAATAACCGATTTAGCCTTTTATATGGTATCATCTATAAACCAAATGACAAAATTAAATTGTTTTATAATGGATACGGATAGTATTGTTGCTTATGCCGGAAGTAATAAAAAAGATTATCAAGATAAAAAAATAAGTGATTTTCTTTTAAATATTATGGAAAAAAAGAAAAATTGTTCTAGTGAGGAAAGAGAAAAGGTCTGTTTCGCAGATAAAACAGAAGATATCTATTATCATATTAGTTTAATAAAACAAAATGGTGATATTTTAGGTGGTATAGTCATTTTTTCAAACGATAATATTTCTGATAGTAGTAGACAAATGCTTGACATCTTTAGCCTTTTTTTAGAAAAATATCTTGAATAGTAAAAGGAAATATGATACTATTTACATATAAATACAGGGAAGAAAAGGGTTTTAATTAAAATACATAGAGAACTTATGGTTGGTGTAAATAAGTTATTTTGATTAAAATAAATGGTTTCGGAAGTAGCCTAATTGACATGTAAATTAGGACGTAGGATTTGCGTTAAAAAAAAGAGATGACATTTTTAGATGTTAATTAAGGTGGTACCGCGGTTAATTCGCCCTTATAAGTGGTACTTTTTTTGTTATTTGGAGGTTTGTTATGCGTTTTTTTGAAAAAATAAGCTTTGAACAATTTAAAAAAGATATTAGTGATGATATTAATCTTTATAAATCATATAATGTACCAAGTAGAGCAACCAAAGCAAGTGCTGGTTATGATTTTAACGTTTTAAAAGATTTTGAAGTTAAACCCAAAGAAATTAAAAAAATTCCAACCGGTATTAAGGCCAAAATGGAGGATGATGAATTTTTAGGGTTATATATAAGAAGTAGTTTAGGTTTTAAGTATAATCTTCGACTTACAAATCAAGTAGGTATTATTGATTCTGATTATTATAATAATGAAAATAATGAAGGACATATTTGGTTTAGTATTCAAAATGAAGGAGATAAAACCATAGAATTTAAACGAAATGACCGAATTGTGCAAGGAATATTTAGTAAATTTCTAATTGTGTCAAATGAACAGAAAGTTACAAATGTGCGAAAATCTGGAATTGGAAGTACAAATAAGGAGAGTGAAAATAATGAATAAACCATTTTATATTTCAACATCAATAGCTTATGCTTCTAGTAAACCTCATATTGGTAACTCATACGAGGCTGTTTTAGCTGATGCGATTGCTAGGTATAAAAGATTAGTAGGATATGATGTCTATTTTCAAACAGGTACCGATGAACATGGTGAAAAAATTGAAACAAAGGCATTAGAAGCAGGTCTTAAACCACAAGAATATGTCGATGAGATTTCACTTGAGGTAAGAAGAATTTGGGATTGTTTAAATGTAAGTTATGATAAATTTGTTAGGACAACCAATCCAGCCCATGAAGAAATTGTTCAAAAGATATTTAAAAAATTATATGACCAAGGTGATATTTATAAAGGAAAATATGAAGGTTTATATTGTACACCTTGTGAGTCTTTTTGGACAGAATCACAGGCCGTAGATAATAAATGTCCAGATTGTGGTAGAGAAGTTCACAAAGCAAGTGAGGAAGCTTACTTTTTAAAATTAAGTAATTACACGGATAGATTAATTAAATATATAGAAGAACATCCCCATTTTATTGAACCAGAATCACGAAAAAATGAAATAATGAATAATTTTATTAAACCGGGTTTGCAAGATTTATGTATTTCACGTTCATCCTTTGATTGGGGTATAAAGGTACCGATTGACGATAAACATGTTATTTATGTATGGCTTGATGCTCTTGCCAATTATATTACCTTTTTAGGTTATGATCCTGAGAAAAGTAAAGATTTTTCAAAATATTGGCCTGCTGATTTACATTTAATTGGTAAAGATATTTTACGTTTTCATACTATTTACTGGCCTTGTATATTGATGGCTCTTGATTTACCTCTTCCTAAAGAAATATTTGGACATCCTTGGCTTTTATTTGGAAATGATAAAATGAGTAAATCAAAAGGAAATATTGTATATGCTGATGATTTAGTTCAAAAATTTGGTGTAGATGCTATTAGATACTATATGTTACATGAAATTCCTTTTGCAAGTGATGGTACATTTACATATGAATTACTTATTGATAAAGTTAACGCTGATTTAGCGAATGTTTTAGGTAATTTAGTTAATAGAACTATTAGTATGGCTCATAAATATTTTAATGGTATTGTTGAAGAACCTGGCGAAAATACGGACATCGATAACGAATTAATTAATTTTGTTTTAAGTGTACCATCTAAAATAGATGAAAAAATGAATGAGTACCGAATTGCCGATGCTATTGATGAATGTTTAGAAATTTTTCGAAAATGTAATAAATATATTGATGATACGTGTCCTTGGCTTCTTGCAAAGGATGAAAATGGTATAGATAGATTAAAAACAGTTATTTATAATTTGCTTGAAGCAATTAGACATGCATCTGTTTTACTAAGTGCCTTTTTGCCGGATGCTTCTAAGAAAATATTTAAGCAGTTAAATACAACAAATAGTGATTATGCATCATTAAGTAATTTTACAGGCATGGATTATGGAATTGTTTTAAATAATCCTGAACCAATTTTTATGAGAATTGATAAAGAAACGGTCTTAAATGAACTACATAGATAGTTTCTTTTTTTTATATTTTGTAAACATGTGTAAAATGTCGAAAAAAAGAGTGTAAAAAGGTTTGATATATAAAAACAATAATGGTATAGTAGTATTGTTGTGCTAAAATAAAAAGGGAAGAGGAGAAAAAAATGTCAAACAAAAAACAAAACATCATTGTTTATGCAACATTAGGATTATTTTTGATATTTGTTTTAGGCAGTATGATTTCAGATTTTAAATTATATGATATTTTATATATTGTAGGAATTATAGTTTATATTTTAAAATACAAACTACAAAAAAGTATTTAATTATTATACAGATGTATAATTTTTTTTTGATTTTTGTTATAATGTATAAGGGATGTCTATGAAAATAAAAAAAATAATTTTAATAGTCTTTTTTTTGTTATTTTTAACAGGTTGTCAAGTAAAGAAAAGTAATCCACTTTTTTTTGAAGTTCGAAAAGAAGGATCTACAAATAAAATATATTTGTTAGGATCTATTCATACGGCTGATAAAACGCTTTATCCTTTGCCAGATAAGATTATTGATTCTTATAAAAATAGTACCATTTTAGCTGCTGAATTTGACATTATAAAATATACACAAAATATTGGTGCACAAATATCTATAATGCAACAATTTATGTATACTGATGGAACTATCAAAGATGTTTTAGATGAACAGACATATCAAAAAATGGAAGATATTTTAAAAGAGGCCAACATTTACTCATCTTTGTATAATGCTTATAAACCAATTATTTGGAATTCTTTAGTTGAAAATGCTGCTGCCATCGATAATAATTTAAGCGAAGAATATGGTGTTGATATGTATATGTTAAATCTTGCTCATGAAGATAACAAATCCATTTTAGAGTTAGAAAGTGCTGATTATCAATATAATGTACTTTTAAGTTTTAGTGATGATTTAAGTTTGTATTTATTAAAGGATGCTGTTAGTAATTATGAATTATCTAAGGATGCATTAAAAGAACTATACGAAGCCTATAAAGATGGAAACCTTGAAACACTAGAAAAACTGATTTTTACTGAAGAAGAAGTAGATCCAGAAGAACAAGAGATGATAGATACATATAATAAAGCCTTAATTGATGACCGAAATAAAGAAATGTTTAAAAATTTAGATAAGGCCTTTCAAGAAGGCGAAACTATTTTTTGTACGGTTGGTCTAGCACATATTATAGGTGAAAATGGTCTTGTTAATTATTTTAAACAAAATGGATATACTGTTATAGAAATATAGATAAAATAAAGGGAAGTGATACTTATGATCATAGATACACATTGTCATTTAGGCCATGATGATTATGATAATAGAGAAGAAATTATTAATCATTTTAAAGATAATATAATGATTATTAGTGGTACGGATACTAAAAGTAGTAAGGAAGTTGTTGAAATAGTAAATAAATATCCTAATATTTATGGTAGCATTGGGGTGCATCCTGAATTTGCGCATCTAGTTAAAGATGAAGATTATGATATCTTGGAGCAACTCCTTAAAAACGATAAAATTGTTGCTGTTGGGGAAATAGGTTTAGATTATCATTATGATAATTATGATAAAGATAAACAAAAGGAAGTTTTTATGAAACAAATAGAACTTGCGAAAAAGTATCATAAACCCATCGTTATACATACGAGGGATGCTATTAAAGATACGTATGATATCATCAAGATGACTAACGCTAATACTGTACCTATTACTATCCACTGTTTTTCCGAAAGTTTAGAAATGGCTAAAGAGTTTATAAAGCTTGGTTGTAAATTAGGTATAGGTGGTGTTTTAACTTTTAAAAATAGTAAAAAATTAAAAGAAGTTGTTTCTAATATTGATATAGAAAACTTTGTTTTAGAAACAGATAGTCCATATCTTGCACCAGAACCTGTCAGAGGAACTAAAAATGAACCTAAAAATGTTTATTATGTCGCTTTAAAAATAGCAGAAATAAAGCAAATGGATGTTCAAGATGTTATAAACATAACAACTGAAAATGCTAAAAAACAATATAAAATAGGGAGTTAATATGATTTTTAAACAAATAAAAGAAAAAATAGGAAGTAATTATAATACTCTTTTTTATAATATAAGTGTATAAACTAAAGAATGAATTATCTATATTATCTATATCATTGTCTACTTTAAGTTTATCACTACATTCACAAGAGTTAATATTAAAATCAATAAACAACTCTTCCTTAATCCAACCATTAATAGCCTCCATTGCACCGTTTTCAGTAGGTTTTCCTGGCTTAGACATAGAATGTATGATATTATATAAATGAAGAGATTCATTGAATTTCTTTGAAGAATATACGGAACCTTGGTCTGTGTGTAAAATTAATTCCAGGACTTTATATTCTTCTTTTTTTATAATTAAATCCTTTAAAGCATTATGATAAGTATTAGGATCTCCTTTTTTATCAGATAGTGAATAGGAAATAATTTCGTTATTAAATAAATCCATAAAGAGAGTTAATTCATAATATTGTTTATTGGCCCAAAAAGCAGTCATATCACTAACAACAATTTGAAAAGGTCTTAAAGGATTAAGTTCAGCAAGAATATAATTAGGAAAGTTTTTAAGTTCCCGAGCATCTTTTTTTCCTTTTCTTTTAAAGTGTCTAGATTTAGATTTAATACCAAGATACATACAAATTTTATGAGAATAATTATCAGAATAAACAATACCTCGATCAAGACGAATTTTAGCATTAAGCCAGCGGTAGCCATGAGATGGGTATTTATTATGATATTCTAAAAAAATTTGACAGTCATCATTTCTATTTATCTCTCTAGTAGAAGGCTTAGTTCTTCTATTAAGCCAATTATAAAATCCAGACCGGTTAACATTCATTTCATTACAAAGAGAAAGAATAGAATATCTATCAGATAAATCAAAAATTACTTCGTATTCTTTTTGGATAAAGTAATGAATACCTTTTTGTCCGTACTCTCTGCTTTCACCAGATAGTTTTTTTTAATCTAGTAATTTCAATGTCCTTTTTCATTAACAATTTTTTTAATTCATTGTTAGATAATTCATTATAATCGGGCATAGAAGGAACTTTATTAATAACCTTAAAATCATTAACAAATTCAATTTTAGAATCAAAACAATGCTTGTCTTTATTAAAAGCAGTAATCCATTTTTCTAAAGTTTTAATAGGAATATTATATTCCTCAGCCGTTTTAAGAGTAGAAGCATGATTAAAACATATTTCCTCACATAGTTTTTTCTTAAGATCAATACTGTAGCTCATATTCATATAAAAAAACACCTTTCCTTGTCTATATTTTAACATAATTGTACAGTTACAATAATTATTTGAATATATAAATTAAGACATAGTATACATTACAAATATTAATTGTATAATAAAAATAATTATTAGAATATATAAATTAATTCATTGTCTACATTCCCCCTCTCATTGTCCACTTTTAGTTTACCACTACAAGTTTATATGATAACATCCCCTCCTTGACAAAAGCTAGGGGGGGGGGGTATAATGTATTTGTAATAATAGAAACGGAGTAAAGAAATGAAAAAGAAAAATGGTTTTACGTTAATAGAATTATTAGCAGTCATAGTCATACTAGCTATAATAGCCTTAATAGCAGTACCTATTGTTTTAAATTTAATTGAAAGGTCAAGAAAAGGAGCGGCTATAGATTCAGCATATGGCTATAAAGAGGCTATAAATGAACATTATTTATCTGAATTAATAGATAATCCTAATTATATTTTAAATGGAAAATATAAAGTAGGAAGTAATGGAATACTAATAAATACACAAAATGAAGAAGAAAGTTATAATATTGAAGTATCAGGAAGTAAACTAAGTAATGGAGAAGTAACATTTGTAAATAATGTTATGACAGAAGCATGTCTTATTATAAGTGGATATAAAGTAACCTTAGAAGATGGTAAATTTACATCAAGTGGTAAGGGTGAATGTGATAGTGTTCAAGAAGAACCACAAGTAGAAGAAAGTCCT
>CANQDH010000043.1 GCA_947591565.1 uncultured Bacilli bacterium
ATTATGGCAAGGATAACTATAACCGCTAATAGTTCTATTAGAGTAAAGGCTTTATCTCTAAAAAGCCCCCCCCCCTTTACTGTTTGTAAACATAAATTACATCTCCTTTACTTTCTTATTCTATAAATAATTCTATCACAACTTTTTATTTATGACAATACAAAAAGAACTGAAATATCTTTTTATTTCAATTCTTTATTTAAAACTAATTCTTATTATGGATTTCTTCTTTTATCATATTGATAAAATCATCTATCTTTAATGTAGTTGTATTATTTTCACCAAATTTTCGAAAACTGATTTCCTTACTATCTTTTTCTTTATCACCAAGTATTAAAGTATAAGGTATTTTTTTCATTTGACTATCACGCATTTTATATGATAATTTCTCATCTCTACTATCTAATTCAACTCTAAAATCTTCATTTTTAAGTAAATTATCTATTTCTTTAGCATATTCTAAATGATATTCATTATTAACTGGTATAATATTTATTTGAACAGGAGAAAGCCAAGTTGGTAAATTACCTTTAGTTTCTTCTAAATAATAAGCCATAAAACGATCAATACTACCAAAAACAGCCCTATGTAATACAACAGGTGTTTTTTTATTACCATCTTTATCAACATATGTTAAATTAAATTTCATAGGAAGACAAAAATCTAACTGACAAGTTGAAAGCGTATATTCATTACCGACAGCCGGTTTTACTTGAACATCTAATTTTGGTCCATAAAAAGCAGCCTCACCTATTTTTTCAGTATATTCAATACCAATATCATCTAAAACTTTTCTAAGTGTATTTTCAGCCTTTTCCCACATTTCATCATCAGGATAATATTTAGCAACATCTTCTTTATCTCTAAGTGATAATTCAAAACGATACTTAGAAATATGTAATTCCTTATAAGTTTCAAGAATTAAATTAACAACTGATGAAAATTCACTTTCGATTTGTTCTGGTGTTACAAAAAGATGAGCATCATTTTGACAAAAAGTTCTTACTCTTTCAATACCTTTTAAAGAACCACTTGTTTCAAAACGACAATCACGAGCAATCTCGCCAATACGAATTGGTAAATCACGATATGAATGCAAACTATTAGCATATATCATCATATGATGAGGACAATTCATTGGTCTTAAAACAAATTCTTCGCCTTCAATTTCCATTTTGGGAAACATATTTTCTTTATAATGATCCCAGTGCCCACTAGTTTTATAAAGTTCAACATTACCAAGTGGTGGTGTTAAAACATGTTGATAACCTAATTTCTTTTCTTTTCCTTTAATATAATTTTCTAATATTTCCCAAATAATATATCCTTTTGGTAAATATAAAGGTAGTCCCTTACCAACTAAATCACTTGTAAAGAAAATATCTAAATCTTTACCTATTTTACGGTGATCTCTTTGTTTAGCATCTTCTAAAGCTTCTAAATAGTTATTTAAATCGTCTTCCTTGTCAAAACAAATACCATAAATTCTTTGAAGCATTTTGTTTTTAGAATCACCTTTCCAGTATGCACCACTAACTTTTAATAATTTAAAATATTTAATTTGTTTAACTGTTTCAACATGTGGGCCTCTACAAAGGTCGGTAAAATCGCCTTGTGTATAACATGAAATTATATCTTTATCATCCATTCTTGTAATTAAATCAATTTTATATGGATCATCCTTAAACATATTAAGGGCTTCTTCTTTAGATATTTCATGTCTTACAATTCTTTTACCATCCTTGGCTATTTTTTTCATTTCTTTTTCGATTTTAGGTAAATCATCTTCTGTAACGACACTTGCACCTAAATCAATATCATAATAAAATCCATCTTCAATAACAGGTCGAACCCAAAATTTAGCATCTTTATATAAATGTTTAACGGCTTGAGCAAGTAAATGGGCGCAACTATGGTTTAAAATACTTAATTGTTCATTATCTTTAATATTCATAAAAATCTCCTTTCAAAAAAAACACCCCTTATATCAGGAGTGCTTTTTACACGGTACCATCCTTGTGTTTACTTAATTAAATAACGGTTTTACCCGGAAATCTCTTTCGAGTTCAGCTCATAGGTAGTAATTATTTAACTTGCTTACTAGGTTTCCATCATCCCTAGCTTTCTATAAAGTATCCTTAAATAATCATGTCCTATTTAGGCTTTTAATTATTATTAGTATAAGGTAAAATTCCCATAAAACGAGCTTTTTTAACTTCTTTAGCAACAACTCTTTGATGTTCAGCACAATTACCAGTTACACGTCTTGGTAATACTTTACCATTATTACTAACATATTTTTTTATTATTTCATCTTTATAAGTAACAGATTTACCAGCACATAACTGACAAACCTTTTTCTTTTTACGGAATCCATTATTATTATTAAATTCTGCCATATAATCCTCCTTCTAATCTAAAAAGTTATCATCTATAGTAACGTTATCTCCTAAATCACTAAAAGGATCATTTTCAATATTTACATTATTTGTAACAGCATCTTGATAATCATAAGGTGTTGGTTCCATACCATCAGAAGCAGCTCTTTGACCTTTACTTTCAAGAAATTGGACATTGTCAGCAACAATATCAATGGTATTTCGTTTATTGCCATCTTTATCATCATAAGTACTTTGTTGTAAGCGACCTTCAACGGCAACTAAGCTACCTTTATTTAAAAAGTTACATACATTTTCAGCTTGTTTTCTCCAAATAACAATATTGAAAAAATCAGTAGTTCTTTCTCCTTGTGCATTATTAAATGTTCTATTTACAGCAATAGAAAATCTACTATAAGGAATATTAGATCCTGTATATCTTAATTCTGGTTTAGCAGTTAATCTACCAATCAACATAACTCTATTCATATAATACCTCTTTTTCTAATCTTCTACTTTAGTTATTAAATGACGAATGATATCATTATTAATAAAAGATAAACGATCAAATTCATTAATTGCTTTATCATCATTTGATTCTAAGTTGATTAGATAATAATAACCACTTTTGAATTTCTTCATTTCATAAGCAAATTCACGTTGACCCATTTCTTTTACTTCTGTTATTTTAGCACCATTACTAGTTAAAATATTTGAACAATTTTCAACAGTCTTTTTTAATTCATCTTCACTAATAGTTGGTCTAACAATAAACATGATTTCGTATTTTTTCATGTCTTCCACCTCCTTATGGTCTATTTGGCTTTTCGAAAAAAGCAAGGAGTAAATTCATACTCGCTAGTATTATAGCAAATTACACCTGAAAAGTAAACATTTATTTGAAACTTTTTTTATGGATTTTGGTGTATTCTTGAATAAAATTTTCATCTAAATCTATTTTATCATTTAGATAAAAAGCAACACGAGGAATTTTCTGCATCAATGCTTGTTTTTGATGGTCGTCTAAACCACCATTTAAAAATTCTTCAATAATTATTCTTTGTGTAAAAAGAGATGCATAGTTTCTAATAGGATTGGTCGTATGACAATAATGTTCAACACCTAGCCCATTATGTCCTGTATTGATAGATGCATATCTTGATCTTGAATATATTTTATCTATTTTTTTAACTAATTCTTCTGGTAATTCTTTATCTTGAATAGATTCTTTTATTTCAGCAATAACTTCTTTATCAATATTTGAATTATTTACTCTATATAAAAATGGACAATCATTATCTGAAAAATATTTAGCCATTGAACGATTTACCAAAATCATAAGTGATGCAACTAAACAGCTAAAATCATTATTGTTATTATGATGATAATTAGAATTTTCTATTTTTCTTATTTCTTCCTTAAATATATGGTAATCATAATTGTAGAAATTGGAAGATGCAAAACGGTCATTAAAATGAACAAAATCTTTTAATAATACACCTATATCATTTTCTTTTTTGAAATTGCTTTTATATAATTTTTGGCTTTTATCAAAAGTTAAATTGGCAGCAACTTTAATAACAGCCCTTTGCACTTTAAAATCAGCTAATTCCATAATCGGCGTAAATTCAAACATATAGGCAATAACATGTTTATCACAATCTGTATTTAAAGAACATTTATACGCTAAGTCAAGTGGTAACATATCAATGACGCGATCTTCTAAATAAATGGTTTCCGCTCTATTATAGGCAACAACATCAAGTGTACTCTTATCAGGAATATAAGAGGCTACATCAGCAATATAAATGCCTATCAAGTAATTGCCATTTTTTAAAACTTCACACGAAATAGCATCATCAAAAAGACGAACATTATCTGAAGAATCAATAGTAATGACTTTTTTATCAGTATAATCTTGGAAGCCTTGTTTTTCGTGATTGTTATATTCAAGCTCGAGGAAATCAGTTGCAATTTCCGAAATATTATATTTTTTAAATAACTCACGAATATTTTTAGGCGTTGTGGTGATTTTACTCTTAGCTTTTAAATTTTTTATGGTGTTATCGGCAAATATTTTTAACTCAGGATTATCTTCCTCAATATTGATTAATTCACTTTTTAAATAATCTAAAATAGTATGAATTTGTCTATCAGTTAAATAAAAATCATTACATGTCATAATTATATTAATTATTCTATCAAAATATAACTTTTTATTAACTTTGGCACCTAATTTTATATTTTTTACTTGTCTTTTTATAAGTTTATATATAATAGGCTGATCTTCTTTATCGGTACAATTAATTAGTTCAGGATACATTTTTGATATTTGAAATACATAGTCAACATTATGTATTTCAAATATAAGTTTACAAGTAAACTTATATAATTCGCTGTTAAGTTCACTATCTTTTTCAGGAATTTTAGCCTTTTTATTTAAAATACGGATAATGGGATTAATGGTATCTAATATTTTTTGATACAAAAACTTAATACTACTAGGTGTACTTCTTTCTACATGAAGAAAGGTTTTGATATTTTTAATTTTATCAATAGTTTCATTTACATTTAAAGAATTATCACTAATAATAATTTCTAAAATGTATTTTAAACCCGTCATAATCCATTCATGGTCATTTGAACAACTTTGCTTGTCGATAGAATTTATATCGTCTAAAATGGCGGTAAATAAAGCATCTAGTAATTCTTTATTACTATCTAATAAAAGTTTTCCTTTAAGTGTATCGATTGACATATTATTTGTCATGACATTTTTTATTTCTTTTTTTAATCCCATATAATACTCCTATTTTCGTAAATTATTACTTATCATTTCTATATCGGTTGTTAACTGTTTAATACGTTCAATTATTCTTTTAGCTTTTAAGGTTTGAACATCACCTTTACTAACTTCTAAATGTTCTTCTAAACTGTTTAAATCTAAATTAGATGTGAAAAAAGTCGTTAAATGTTCATCCATTCGGTATTGTAAAAGAGGACATAATATTTCATCTCTACCCCAACTTGTTGTATTTTCAGCACCTATATCATCAATTAATAAAAGGGGGGCTTTTTTTATTTTATCAAATTTGTCTTTAAAATCTGTTTGAAAGGATGTTTTTAAATCTCTTAAAAATTCAGGCCAAAAGATAATTGCACTTTTGATATCCTTTTTAGCAAGTTCATTAAAGACACTTGCGATTAAATAGGTCTTACCAGCACCAAAATTACCATGTAAATAAAGTCCTTTGGCTCCTTTATGATAATTCAAAATAAAATCTTTTAACCAGTTAATCGTAGCATACCTTTCTTTGTATTCAGGATATATTTCGGATATTTTGGCATTCTTTATATCTTCAGGTAGTTCATATAAATAGACATTTTCCATATATTTATTTTCTTTATCAAGTTTTTGTTTTTTCTTACATGAATGATAATTAAAGGTTAATATTTTACCAGTTGCTTTGGGTAAGTAGCAATATCCCGCAATTTTATTTTTACAATTACATATCGAATGGCAATGGTTACAGTTATAATATTCGGTTGCGGCTTCTTCTAGTTTCGATGTATATTTCATTAAGATTTTAGAATCAATATTTAGTTCATTTACCAATTTTTGAAATTTATCATTTTCTAAGGCTTTTTGGTATTCACTATATAAATCACCCATTTTAATATTTGTTTTATCAATTAAACTATTAATTTTTTCCAATTTACTCACCTACTAACTCTTTAAGCATTTTTGAAATTTGTTCTTGCTCTTCTTTGGATGCGATTTCGGATGATATATCTTGATTAACCCAAGTAGGAATTTTCTCTTTATGTTTTTTTCTTGCTTTAAATTCTTTTTGAGCATAATCCATAGCTTTACGTGCTGTATTAATATTTTCTCTTTTCCACTGGCCGGCAATCGTTTCAATGTAAGATTTGGTTAATTTATTATTATTTGTTTTTAAAACGAAATAGATAAGGACATTGACAACAGCAGGTAAAAATTTCATTTCATCAATTAAATATTCTATAATTTTTAAGTCAGATTTAGTTGGTGCAACACCATTATATTCATCTGCTAAAAAATCATATGGTGAAGTATTTTCACAAGTATACAACATTTTTTCTTTATTAGAAGTTCCAAGGTTTTCTGTTTTTAAAGACTCTGGTTGTTTGCGATAACTAGCCTTAGGATCATTTCCATTATGATTAAATTCATAATAATTACGACTATTCATTTTAAATAAATCTTTATCTAATTTATGATCGATACCTATAGAATTAATAAGTATTTCTTGTAAATCATCTTCATTAAAATTATATACAAAAGAAAGGTTATTAATTGTATCTAGTTGTTCTTTTGTTATAGATTTTTTATTTAAAATCTCATCTGGTATCATATCTAAGAGGCTATTTAAATTGATGTTGCTTTCGGCATTAACATTATTTTTGATTATTTTTTGGATATCGGTATTGTTAACTACTAAATCAGATTCAGTATTTATTCGAAAAATGTCATTAAAAGAACATGTAATATCTTTATAATTAGTTAAGTCAATACTAGGCCTTTTAAAATACGAAATAAGTTTATTATACTCATCCTCACCTAAATTATTAAAAAGTAAAGTATTTAAAAGAGGACTACTTATAAATTCATATGGTGATAAAGGAGAATATAAAACATACATAAATTTTTTTATCGATTTGGCATCATTATTTTGGTAAGCTTTTAAAAGTCCAATCGCTTCTAATCTTTCTAAAGATTCTATAACAAGGTCTAAATTTAAGCCAGTATTTACCATTAAATGATAATGATTTTGTGAAGTCATACTTCCTATTTCAGACCAAAAAGTGAAATAGAGGTTGGTTGCTAAACTACCAATAATAGGTTGATATAATAATGTAAGTATTTTACGATCAAAATCCGTTAAATAGCTTTGACAACATAGAGTATACGTATCAGCTGGTAAAACTTTAACCTTTATCATTTAACACACCACCAGACAATAATATTTTAACATAAATATGTAAAATACTACAAAGTATTTTGAAGAATATTTCATATCTTTCTTCTTTGATTTTCTAACTTAAGTATACCATTTTTTTCTTATATTTAAAACAATATTATTAAAAAAATTTTTTATAAAATAAAATTAGCCTTTATTTTAAATGAAAAAAATGATAAAAGTATCATTTTTTACTTTGACATTTGTAAACTTCTAATATCCTTAATAGATAATCCCGTTGTTTTAGATATTAGTTCAATATCAATATTTTCTTTTAAAAGATTAGATGCGACAAGTGATATTCCTTTAGCAAGACCAAGTTTCTTACCTTCAGTAATTCCAAGTTTCTTACCTTCGGTAAGGCCAAGTTTCTTACCCTTACTAATTCCAAATCTTTCTCCCTCATTTCGAGCCGTTGTTATTCTAGCCCTTGTTACTTTTTCTCTTTCTTCA
>CANQDH010000044.1 GCA_947591565.1 uncultured Bacilli bacterium
AAAAACTAATCCATTTCTGAATTAGTCATTTATCATAACTCGAAAAAGTTCGAGCAGATTTCACAATGGGGCGAGATAAGAGGATCGAACTCTTGCATAACGGAACCACAATCCGCCGTGTTAACCACTTCACCAATCTCGCCATATAAATTACATACATATTTTAGCAAATATTTATGATAAACACAAGTATTTTTTACAAAAACCTTAATTAAATACATAAAATTAAATAAGGTGGTAATTATGCAACATTTACCAAATATAAATTCTTCAACATTTACATTAAGTGCCACAGTTGTTGGTTTTTTGCTTATTGGTAATTTAAATTCAACAGAACAAAACGCTCTAGGCAACTGGTTTATGCTCGTAGGTCAAATTCTCGAAACAAGTGGTTCTTTTGTTTTTAATGGACAAAATAATGGAAATAACCAAAATACCACAACTGATGAAACAAAACAAACTATTAATATGTTATCCAAAACAATTGAGGCTATGCAAAAAGAAATTGATATACTAAAAAAAGCATAACTTAATAGCTATGCTCTATAAAGTAGGATATGTTCCTATACCACTTGGTAAACCAACTAGATAGAAACAAATTATAATAAATAACCATAATAGACCTAAAATAATATATACTGGCATTAAATTTTTTATAGTTCCAAAAACAGTTACCTTATGTTCTTCATCACCATTATATTTTTCAAGAAAAGCAAGCATAATAATAAAATATATAAATAATGGAGAAAAGCATTTTCCAACACCATCAGCTGCTTTAAATATAAAAGTAGTAAAATCTGGTGTAATATTAGCCCTCATAAAAAGAGGAACAACAATTGGTGATATTAAAATCCATTTATCAAGAGTTGATGGCATAATAATAGTCATTAAAATTACCACAATAAAGAAAACAAATATTAATGGAATTCCTGAAAGTGGTAAACCTGCTAAAAAGTTCGTTAAATTAGAAACAATAACAGGTCCAATGTTCGTCCATTCTAAAATACTTATCATTTGAGATGTAAAAAACATTAAAACAAATACAAAACCAACATTAGTAAAACTTTTAGATAAACCTAAACTAAATTCACTCGTATTCTTAATGTTACCTGATATTTTACCATATATGAAACCACAAATCATAAGAATAATTGTAAATATATATACTAATCCATTCCTAAATGGTGATGCATCACCCAAAAGTTTACTGATGTATTCTGTACTATTATTATCAAGTAACAAACCTGATTTAGGAAAACCTGGAACAACCATATAAACAATTAAGGCTAATAAAGCAATAAACGCTAAATTAGATACATATAAAGCCTTTTTTGAAAAAACTCTTTCTTCTTTTTCAAACGTTTTTTTCTTAGGTAATTTTGGTACAATAAATTTTTCAATAACAATTGTTCCAATAATAACTAACAAAATAACACTAGCACCCATAATATAAATATTCGATAATAATGAATATTTATAAGTTTTATCAACTTCCAAAGTCGCAGCTACTTCTGTAAGATCACCTAACACATAATCTAAATTATTAAAAATCAATCCTGTTCCATAGCCAATCGTCATTCCAATAAAAAGGGTAATAATACCTAGAAAAGCATCTTTATCACTTAATTTATAAACAACACCAACTAAAGGAATTAAGACCATGTAATTATAATCACCTATAATAGAAGATACAATACCAAGAAGAAGAGTTAAAATAATCATACCTCTTGTATTAATTTTCTTAAGTGGTGCAAAGATAATATCGAATAATCCACTTGATTCACCAATACTTATACCAATTAAAGATATAATTAAAATAACAAGGGGTTCAAAATTTTGAAAATTAGTTACAATATTACTAAATAAGAATTTTAAACCATCAAGTGTAAATATATTATTAATTAAAGTTAGTGATGATGTTAAAACCCCATTAGTAACAGATGTAATCTCTCCTTGAACTTGCATTCTTGATAAAATAAGACTTGCAAGCATGATTAAAAAAGTTAAAAACAAGATGGTTATAACTGGTCCAAACAGTATTTTTCTTTTATTTTTTTTACGTTTCATGAAAACGCCTCCCTAAACAGCAATTACTTTTTTTATTCTTTTATTAAATTCAATTCTAGGTATCATTACAACACGGCCACACTTTAAACATTTAATTTTAATGTCGGCACCTATTCTTACAATTTCCCATTTATTTTCACCACAAGGATGTTCTTTTTTCATTGTAACAATAGAACCTAGTTTATAACTCTTATCCATTATGCACCTCAATTTGTGGATATGGTATTTTAATATTTTCTTTATCAAAGGTTTCTTTTATTTTTCTTCTAATAATTCTTTCAACCTCAAAATTTTCATATGATGTTGTTTCACCAACAATTCTTATTTCAACACCGCTATCAGCTAGTTTATTGATGCCTAATAATTTAAGCTCTCCCTTAACATTAGGTATTTTTTCTTTATTAAGTTTATCTAACAATTCATTCACAACTTTTTCAACTTTATCATAATTTTCTTCATAAGCAACGCTTACATCGACAACAGCAAGTGATGACATTTGACTATAGTTTATAACATCTTCAACATTACGATTTGGAATAATTTTAACTTCTCCTGTATAACTTCTAATACGTGTTGTTTTAAGACCTAAATTAATAACTTCACCTTTAAAACCTTTAACTTCGATAATATCCCCTATACAATACTGATTTTCAAAAATAATAAATAATCCAGATATGAAATCTTTAAGCATATCTTGAAGAGCAAGACCGATAACTAATCCTAATACACCTAAAGATGCGACTAATGTTTTCGTATCCACCCCAAAAACATCTAAAATCATTAAAAAAGCTATAACAATAATGAACCATCTTATAATATTGATAACTAAATTATATATTGTTTTTTCTTTTTTACTTACTTTCTTGCGAATTTTGAAAAATCTTTTGAGAATTCTTTTAATTATAAAATAAATTAAAGAAGATAACAAGACAATAATAACGGGTGCAATTACTTCTCTAACTAATATAACATCTAGTATTTTTTTTAGCATATTATTCTCCAATATTAATTATTTCAAGGATTCGGTTTAAATCAGCATTATTTGTAAAAGATATTTCTATTTTTTTATCTTTAATTCTTACTTTAGAATCAAGTTTTTCTCTTAATAAATCTTCAACATATTTATATTCATTATCGTTATTATGCCTTTTAATTTTTACCTTTTTGGAAATTTGTTCTTCTCTACTTAAATTTTCAATATCGCGAACAGGTAATTTTTCATCAATGATTTTTTGAGCTAGTTCTTTAATTTTTTCATCGTCAGATATTTTACTAAGTACCCTAGCATGACCCATCGAAATACTACCATTTGATACCATATCTTGGACATTTTTAGGAAGACGAAGTAAACCTAACATATTTGTAACATAGCTTCTACTTTTTCCTACTTTTTTGGAAAGTTCATCTTGCGTAATGTTAAGGTTATTTATCATTAATTCATATGCTTCAGCCTCTTCAATCGCATTTAAATTTTCTCTTTGCAAGTTTTCAAGTAACGCGATTTCCATCATTTGTTCATCAGTAAAGGCTCTTACAATAGCTGGTATTTTTTCTTTGCCGGCTAATTTACTAGCCCTAACTCTTCTTTCACCAGCAATTATTTCATATCCTTTGATACTTTTTTTGACGATTATTGGCTGGAAAACACCATGTTCTTTAATAGATTCAGCAAGATCGTTTAATGATGCATCATCAAAAGTTTTTCTTGGTTGATAAGGATTTGCTCTTAAATCAGATAAATTGATTTCGATAACTTCTTCGTTAGATGAATTTTCATATATTTGTTTTTCGATGCTTTCAACATCGAGATTTTCACTATTAAATAATTGTTCAAGACCTCTACCTAAAGCCTTTTTTTTAGTTTCCATTACGTTCAATCACTTCCTTTGCCAAATTAAGATATGCTTCAGTTCCTCGGCTATTTGGATCATATGCTAATATTGGTTTACCATGACTTGGTGCTTCAGATAATCTAACAAGTCTTGGTATGATTGTATCATATACTCTTTCTTTAAAATAGCTTTTTATTTCTTCAACAACTTCTAAACCTAAATTAGTTCTATTATCAAGCATAGTTAAAAGAACTCCTTCGATGTCTAAAGCCGGATTTAATTTTTTTTGAGCAAGTCTTATGGTACTAAGTAGTTGCATGATTCCTTCTAAAGCAAAAAATTCACATTGTACTGGTATAATAACAGAATCAGATGCTGTTAAGGCATTGGTTGTTAATATTCCAAGTGAAGGAGGACAATCTATAATGATAAAATCAAAGATATCTTTTGCCATGTCTAAATGTTTTTTTAGTTGTTGATCTTTGGCAAATAAAGGATCTGTGTGTACTTTATCCATAAGTTCAATGTCCGCTCCAGCTAAATTAATAGTTGCAGGAATAACATATAAATTTTTAAATTTTGTTTTGATAATTGTTTCTTTCAAATTAGCATTATCGATTAATAAATCATAAACACTTTTACTTATATCCGCTTTATTTATACCTATACCTGTTGTCGCATTACCTTGTGGATCTAAATCAACAAGTAAAACTTTTTTCTTTAAAATACCTAAAGAAGCAGCTAAATTGATACTTGATGTTGTTTTACCAACACCACCTTTTTGGTTAACTAAGGATATTATTTTTCCCATATATTCACCATCCTATTTATTTCTAATATATATGATATCATATTTTTATATATAAATCTAGAATATTGTAAAAATTTAAAAAGTAATAAACCTTTTTTGCTTATTACTTATCTATTTTATAATTAAATGTGTTTATTTAATATGTTTATTTGTTCATCAAATCCCATTTCATCTTTACATTTTAGTAAATTACTATATATTGATATATTAGAATCATGACTTATTTGTTTATAATCACATTGTTCTCCTCGTTTAAACATACTTATCATATATTCACCTGGATTAATTTGAATGGCAAGTTTCATATCAGGTTTAATAGAATCAGCATCACCATTTGTACTTTGCAAATATTCAACAGTATCTTTGTTATAATAATTTAATACATATTTTTTGTTGCTATAAGATTCAAAGTACATACCTAAATCTGTTTTTCGAATAGATTGAACCATTACCTCTGTATTTTCATTTTTAGTAGTGCAAAAAACTATATCACTTTCTCTATCTTTTTGACTATGTTCAAAAAGTAATAATCCAGTTGTTTCATCTAAGTTATAAGGTTGCATAGTATAATCAAAGTTGGTATCTAAAGGGTTGATGAAAGTAATTTCTTTATTATTAATTGCTGTTATTTTAAGATTACCATAATTTTTATTAAATATGTCTTTCATTATATCAAATGTTTCTTTATCTAGTTGATTATTTTTAAACCATTCTTTATATGTTTCCACTATTTGTCTAAAATTATCAAACAACATACTTTACCTCCCACTTTAATTATATCATATTCATATTTAAATTAGTCAAAGAAAATTCTTGATTATAGAAGAAAATTCCTAATATATAGAAAAGAACTGCTAAAATTTTAATGCAGTTCTTTCCATTTAGTAATAATATATCAAAGTTATTTTAGCGTATCCATTACCACTATTACCTATTATAGTACTATTTCCATCATGATTTGGCATTTCACTATCTCCGGCAATCATAATAGAATTATCAAATACATATCCACTATAATGAAATGGCTTTCCTGTATGAATGATTTTATCTATAGTAGATTCTTCATCTATAGCATTACAACCTTCATACCCTGAGATAAAGGATGAACCTCCTCCTGCTGACTGAACGTGAAATGAGCCTCCTCCTCCGTAGTAGCCACTTCCACCTCCAGTAGCTGGTAATGTTATCGTCCCATCTGTATGACCACCAAAACCAAAGCCACCATAATTATAATTACCAGCTGAAGCCGAAGTTAAACAAGATGTATTAGGTAAGCAAGATGAATAACCTCCCGATTTTTGTGTACCACCAAAGCCTTCTGTTCCCCATGTATTATCTGGCATAAATTCACCAGCTAAACCCGTAAGTGCTCCACCTGCTCCACCTTGACAAACTATATCATCCTGATTAAATGAGCCTCCGCCACCAGCAGCAACCATAATACGAGATTTTAAACTGTCAAAAACATCCCACGAGCCACTTTCGAGTCTTATATCTGTAGCACCTCCGCCACTTCCCCAATATCGATTTGAAAATGTATACTGATTCAGAGCACTACCGCCACCATTAAATCCACCAGCAACAGAAGACACCTTACCTTCTTGCCAGTCTATAGGTTTACCTTCACCACCTACATAAACATATAATGTGTTATTAGAATCTAACTCTATATTTCCTGATGTATAGGCACCGTGGCCTCCATTATTTCCGCCTTGGGCTCCCCATAACTCTATTTTATATACTCCGTTATATGCTGGTGTAAAGGCATGTCCTTCGCCAGTCTCACTAAAGGTTGTTATATTGTTTTTATTTGTAAAATTTACTTTCCTTAAACGTGTAATTACTTCATCATTATAAGTAACTGTATATTTTACGTTATATTCTTTATTTTCTAGATTATTAATATCTAAATCATAACTAATAGTTGCATCATTTATAACTTGTCCATCTTTATCTTTAACGGTTAAACCACTTCTTAAAGCATAATCTATTTCTTCTTTATTTCCGTTATTTATAATTGTTATATTGTCATGTTCAAAACTAATAGCTTGTTTTGTTACCGTTTTGATTTCTCCTTCACTCATTTGTCCTAAATTATTGGTGCATCTTACTCTTATATCATATGAACTATCTGCTAAGTCATTAAAGGTATATTCATATGATGCTTCTTTACTATATACACCCTTTTCTCTTAATGTTAAGGAATGTACATATAATTCATCGCCTTCCACAAATGGCCCATAGATATCAAACGCATAAAAATCGGCATTGTTTTTTGCTGTAAATTGATATTCGTATCTTGAAAATTGAGTAGTGCTGTTCGTAGCATAATATCCACCTTGTTCTTGACCAAGTCGACCTATTGTTACATCATGATTTGTTTTTAAATAAACTGACCAAATATAATCTGTTTCATTTTGTAATTTATTTGACCTATAATTCATTCCGTTAAGCCCTAATTCATAAATATTGTTAAATTTATATTTATTTATGAGTATTCCGTTTTCATAAACAATTGATTTTATTAATGATATTCTAAAAGTACCATTTTGTTCCATTTGCCACAAACTATCGACCATATGATATGCTTCATATGTATTTCCGCCATCTTTACTTATTTCTATCTTCTCTATTCCTGATTCCATATCAGAACATGTTGCATTTACTGTTATACTATTTGGTGTTATATCACTTACATTTGATGTTATATTTGTTGGTCCTGTTTTATCTATCTTCCTGCTTGTTCCTGATTTATAGGCTTTGTTACCACTTTCATCATATGTATAGGCTTCGATATTTCCTTGTTCATTAAAGGTTACAACTACTTTATTATCATTTACTTGATACCATGTATTTGCTTTTAAAACGGTTAAACTTTCTTGTGAACCAGTGCATACTGGTGTATCTCCCGTTTCGCAAGGTATAGCATTTATATTGGTACTTACATCGACACTTGTTTTAAGATAATGTTTAGCGTTTTCAACTCCTG
>CANQDH010000045.1 GCA_947591565.1 uncultured Bacilli bacterium
AAGGCTTTATTTCTAAAATGCCCCCCCCCTTTACTGTTTGTAAACATAAATTACATCTCCTTTACTTTCTATTCTATTATCAATTTTAACACAACTTCTTATTTATGGCAATAAAAAAAGAACTGAATAAAAATTTTTTATGTGCAGTCCTTTAATTTTTCTATTTAAATAATGTTTTTACATAGCCCATATATTTATCATATGCATTCTTTTTGCAAACTATCGCTTTATCTAAATTAATTATTTGCGTTTTTAAACCTTTACTATTGATATTAGCTAAATACTTTTTTTGATCTTCTGTTATCATAGCATTTGCAAAATCAGTATTAAAATAATTAGCAGATAAATCGCTAAAGGTAAGATTACTAAAGTCAACTCCTGATAATTTTGCTCCACCTAAATTACGTCCATTAATTAGTTTAGGAATTAAAGTAACATTTTTTGAACCAGTAAAATTTGTATCAATTAAAATAGCGCCTTCAAAACTCATCCCATTAAAATTAATACCATTTAATATCGCCCTCATTAAATTTTTATTTTGTGGATCTAAGAAAACATGCATAGCACCTGTAAAATCAGTACCAATAACATTACAATCCTTAAAACTCATTCCTGAAAAATCAATACCTGATAATTTAGCATCTTGTAAATCCTGATTACAAATTAATTGTGGATTTAAAATAACATTTAAAGCACCTGTAAAATCGGCACCCGTTACCTTTACATCATTAAAACGCATACCTTTAAAATTAAGACCAGATAATTTCGTTTCTCTTAAATCTTTATTGTAAACTAGCTCTGGATTTAAAATAGCATTTAAAGCTCCCGTAAAATCAGCACCCACTAATTTCACACCTGCAAAAGATTTACCAAGAAAATTAACTCCAACTAACTTTGTATAACTTAAATCTTTATTTTTTACTTTTTGTGGATCAAACATAATTCCGTGATATTTAGATAAATCTTTTCCTTTAATAGATACTCCATCTAAGCAAACATTTGAAAAATCAATAAACTCTAATGCTTCACCAAAAATATTACTGCTTTCAAAAAAATATTTACCAAATGTTTTCATAAAATCATCACCTAATTTTATGAATTGATTATTTTCTATTTGGTCTTTATGTTCCATTATTTGATTACGTAAACTAAATAATATATCTACTATTTGTTCATGTGTCATGATAAATTCATCCCTTTCTAATGCTGTTTAGTATAGCATCACAAAACCGAAATGTCAATATTTTTGTATATAAAAACCATAGCGAACTATGGTTTATACTTTTTCAACAACTAATTCAATTCTATTTCCCCTACTTTGATTAATTTCAAAATGGTATTTTTTATTATCTTTCGTAAAGGTTATTTTAGATACATCACGATTAAGTTTTTCCGTAAATTCTGCAATATCGGTAATATTAGAACTTGTTGTTATATATATAACATATCTTCCTATAGGAATATTGCTAATATCAATGGTTTTATCATACCATGCTCTATCTTTATTAAGACCATCCTCAACTGGTAAAACAACTTTATATAATCCATCTAAGGTACTATCTAAGTTATACCTATACACAAGACTATAATCATTTATATTTTCAAAAATAATTTCTCTTGTTACATCTTTATTAGAACTTAAATCCATACCATATGAATATGATACACCTTTTAAATGTAGACCCTTATCTGTAAATTCAAATATTCTATATGTATCATACTGATTATACATTGGTGATGATGTTTTATTAGCTAACTTTTGAGTACGGATAACTAATTCAATCGGTCCACTCTTATCATCAAAATTGTTTCTTGTTATAACGCTTTTATCACCATTATAATACATATCCTGCGTCGTATATAGTTTATTACTTATAACAGATGATGATTTATATTCATGGCTCATACTAACTACTTCCATTTTATAATTACCATCTGGTAAATCTTTTAAATTAATATCAAGTTTAAACCAAGAATATGTATAATCTTTATCATCTAGTCCAAAGACAGGACGTGTCATTTCTTTTTTATCAATTATTCTTGTTGCTTTTTGGGTATATGTTTCATTAGTATCAATATTTGTAAAGATAATTTCATATGTTATATCTTCACTTAAGGTATTATTAATACCATTAATAGTATTAAAACCTTTTATTTGTAATTTTCCATCGACACTCTTTAAATAATCTAAATAGAAAATAGAATCTTTCATTTCTAATTCTTTTACTAAAACAGTTACTTTTATTGTTTTCGTCGTAACGTTACCTTCATTATCTTTGACACTATAAGTTATATGATATTCACCTGGTGTCTTAATGTCAACATCATTACTTGTAATTTCAATTTTATCAGTTAAATCCCCGTCTTCATAATCAAAAGCTGTAACATTATTTTTAGGGTTAAATGAGCCTTGAACATTTATCGTTATATCCTTTGCATTTATAACAGGGTTACTTGATAAAACATTTACGGTTATCGTTTTAGTAGCCTTATGATTTTCACTATCTGTAACTTCATATGTAACATGATAAGTTCCAACAGCTTTTGGATTAACATTATTTTCAGCAACAACAATTTTACTTGTTAAATCACCATCAAAGGCATCATAAGCACTAACATTTTTCTTAGGATCAAAAGATGAACCAGAACTTATACTTAAATCTTTAGCACTTATAACAGGTTCTAATGACTCTTTATATATGTATGAAGAGTGAATATACGCGTAACTTGTGTCAAAATTATAAACACCATCATCAAGATTAACTAGTTTTCTTGAGGCATCAATAGGTAAATCACTTTGAATTTTATACCATATATTATTACCGTTTATCTCTTCACCCTCTACTTCTTCTAAAATAGTAACAGGAATATTAGGAATATTTTTTAAATTATAATATTTTTCACTATTTGTATTTGGCAGGCTATAAACAGGGGCTGAGGCACTCATTTGTTTGATACCTAATATTTTCCTTTGATTAAAGTCTTGAAAACCAAAATTTTTATCAAGTGAATAATAATTATTAGCCATTTTTTCTCCCCAGTAAGCATCGGATGCATAACTTACATTATTACCACTTAACTTGTTTCCATAATGACTACCATTATAATGTGCTCCTGTTAATGGATTAGCATAATCTTTAGCAATAAATTTAAATGCATGAGCCATAATACCATCACTAACTGTTTTATAACTAGCAGCATATTCATCTGGGGCTGAATCAAAGGCACCATGACCAAAAATATTGTATTCACGAACAGACATATAACTTCTTCCCCAGCCACTTTCGGTAATCGCTAGTGCTAAAGTTTGAGAGGCATTAACACCATACTTTTCCTGTGATGTAATAAAGGCATTCCCCTCTTGATATAACATAGACTGTCCTTTTGGAAACTCTGTTTCAGAAGAATTTTGCCACCACTCTTTCGCAACCCATTTATACGCGCCACTAACCTCTTTTAATTCATAATATACATTTCTATCAATTTTAGAGTCATAACCTATATATGCATTTAAGTTATCAGCATTATAAACAGTTTGAGATCTTGTTGGTAAATATTGATAATAATTATAGTATGGTAATTTATTTATAGCATTTGCATAGCTATTATTTTGCATATCTTTAACCATTTTGGTAAAATCATCATAAAAATAATTACCATCAAAACTATAATAATTAGTATTTTGTTTTAAATATAGTGGGGCTTTACCAAGTCTTGTTGACCATGTTCCGCCATTTGCTGCAACATAGTACTGATGATATAATTCTCCCTCACTATTAACATAATAAAATGTTCTATAATCTTCCTTTTTATTTAAAACCGTATATTCACTTAAGTATGGACTTGCTTTTAAACTTGCAACATAACCAGTTGTACCATTAACATTTACTTGGTACCATAAGTATGTTCCATCATCAACTAAATTTTCAGAATTAAGCCATTCATATATATTTCCGCCATATGCCCACATACTTGTAGCATCACCAGATGCACAGCTTAAAGCATTAGCGCAGCCAATATGTTGATAATTAGTACCAGGTCCCTCTCTTAACCTAAGATCTGACGAATTATTAATTTTAACATATTTTTTATTAGGATCGTAAGTATTATCACCATCTGATATGTAGGAAATAGGATAAACATTTCCATTATCGACATTAACCCATCCCTTGACACCTGATATCATGATTAAAACTTGATTATTATTAGGATTATAATCTAAAAGAAGAGTATCGCTATTATAAGATGGACTAAAATATCTTGAACCATAATCTGTTGATATCGTAAGAGTACTTAAAGAAGGATTTGGCCTAAAGATACCATAAGTAGTATTAACAATTTTTCCATTTCTTTTTATAACGGCTGTATCTGTTGTAGATGATTTATAATTATTCATAGCTTGTTTGGCATCATTATAATTATTATATGTACCTATATTAACAATATCCCCATTTGCTTTGATACTTTGAACAACATAGGTATCTGAGGATGCGAAAACAGTAAAAAAAAGAAAGTAAGGCATGATTAAAGCAACAACTAAAACAATATTTATTATTTTCTTCATTGTATCACTCCTTACTTATACACACATATTATATCAAAAAAAAGGTTTATTGTATATGCTAGCAAAAACCTTTCGTAAATGAAATGTCTACTTTTTAAAATCACAACTACTACATTTAATTTGATTTTTTTTACTTACAAGCAGCGCATTACACATAGGACATAACTCGCCTGTTGGTTCATCCCAGTATGCTGTTTGACATTTAGGATAATTGTTACATCCATAAAATGTTTTGCCTTTTCTTGTTCTTTTTTCAACAATCATTCCATCACAATTCGGACAGTGGCAAATTTCTGTAGTCTTTTTTTCTTCTGTTTTGACATACTTACAAGTTGGGAAGTTACTACAAGCAACAAACTGACCATACTTTCCTTTTCTAATAACTAAAGCACTACCGCAATTTGGACAAACTTCACCCGTTTCAACTGGTGCTTTTTTCTCCATTTTGTCAAAAGCCTCTTTAACAGCAGGTTCAAATTCGTTATAAAAATCTTGCAAAGTATTATACCAAACAATATCACCTGTTGCGATTTTATCTAAATCATCTTCCATTTTAGCCGTATATTTAACATTAATTAAATGACTAAAACATTCTTGTAATTTATCAGTTATTTCTATACCAATTTCGGTTGGAACAAATTTTTTATCAACAATGTTAACATATCCTCTTGTTTTTAATGTATCCATTGTTTTTGCATATGTACTTGGTCTTCCTATACCTAACTCTTCCATTTCTTTAATTAGTTTAGCTTCAGTATATCTAGCAGGTGGTTTTGTAAAATGCTGCTCTTTTGTTATTTCATTTGCAACGATAACATTAGAATGATAATTTTCAAAAGGAGGTAAAATATTTTCTGTAACATCTTCATATTCTTTATATATTTTTAAATATCCATCAAAAACAATAATTTGTCCATTTACTTTAAATTTATAATCGTTATTATTAAGTATAACTGTTGTGTTATTTGTCTTAGCATCACTCATAAGTGAAGCAACAGCTCTATAGTATATCATTTTATATAATTTATATTCGTCTATAGATAGATATGGCTTAACACTTATAGGATCTCTATCAATACTAGTTGGTCTAATAGCTTCATGCGCATCTTGAACATTGTCTGTCTTTTTACTTACCTTAACTTTTCCAACATATTCTTTACCATATTTAGATTCAATATATTTAAGAGTTGGAGCTATAAACTCATTAGAAAGTCTTGTTGAATCAGTACGCATATAAGTAATTAAACCTACTGTATCATCGCCTAAATCGATACCTTCATATAATTTCTGAGCAATATTCATTGTTTTTTTAGCATTAAAACCTAATTTATTGGAAGCATCTTGTTGCATCGTACTTGTAATATAAGGAAATTTCGATTTTTTGTTTTGAACTTTTTTAGAAACATCTTCGATGGTAAAAGAATTATTTAGTTTTTTTAGTATTTTATTTGTTTCGATTTCATCTTTGATAGTGATATTTTTATCTTTATACCCAAACAATTCAGCATTAAAATCATTAAAATGAGCTTCAATGGTCCAGTATTCTTCAGGTGTAAATTTTAAGATTTCACGTTCCTTATCGACAACAAGTTTTAAAGCAACACTTTGGACTCTTCCGGCACTTGACCCATCTGTTTTAGCTTGCATTAATTTACTTAAACGAAATCCAATGATACGATCTAAAATTCTTCTTGTTTCCTGAGAATTAACTAAATCTTTATCAATTTTTCTAGTGTGTTTAAAGGCTTCGACAACAGCTGGTTTCGTTATTTCATTAAACACAACTCTTGCACTTTTTGTATCATCAAGACCTAAACAATCATAAAGATGCCATGAAATAGCTTCTCCCTCACGGTCTGGATCGGTTGCAAGATAAACAAAATCAGATTTTGCTACTTCTTTTTTTAGTTCATCGATTGTTTTTTTCTTTCCTTTGATAGGTACATAATCTGGTTTAAAATGATTGTCAACATCGACACCAAAACCAAACTTTCCTTTTGTCGAAAGATCCCTTACATGTCCTTTACTTGAAACAACATGATAATCTTTACCTAAATATTTTTCAATAGGTTTTGTTTTACTAGGGGACTCCACAATTACTAATTTTTTAGCCATCAATTCCACTTCCTTTTTGCTAGTTAATTTATACACTAAAATAATTATCTTGTCAAGGACTATCTTTTAAAAACGTCTTTTTCGTTCTCATTTGTATTTATGATTGTCATAACTATTTTATGCCTCTATAAATATTATACGGGTAAAATGCAAAAAACTTCTTTACTTTTAAATTTAATCAAAAAAATTGCAATTATTTGCAATCTATTTTGTTATTAATGATTTAGATATTGTTATAACAGGACGAACACCTCGGTAATTTTTTAAAGTAACATTTAAAAATTGTAACACACCTTCATGTACTACAGTCCATGCATATCCGTCATTAGTAATTGAACTTGTCCAATATCCATAATAATCACTTTTTTCAGTTGAACCATTAAGGCATCCTCTTACTGTACAATATGGGTCTGTTCTATCATATAACCATGCATACTTACATCCAGTATTAGCACAAGCTACACCATCTCCAGTTGTTTGATTAAAATCTAAAGTATTAAAATAAAATTTGGTTGTACCATCTTCTGAATTAAATTTTTCATTCTTTGTAATCTCAGCAACCTCTTCAGCACTTATTAATCTAATATCTAGACTACTATTCCAGCTTGCTGTATCATCTTGTAAGGCAAATAAAACATCTTTCATAGTATTACCACCTTCTGAATTCCAAGGTGTTCCTGATGAGGTATTATGGTCTAATATCATGGTATAAGTATTTTTGATATTATCTTCAGCATAAGCATACCATTTCATACAGCCTTCTTTAAACCAAGAATTGCTATTAACATTTTCACTTGTACATTTATTTGTTAAATTAGTTGGGTCTAGATAAACAATAGCTACAACACCTGTATATCTTATATCTTCTGGTGGCTCTTGCTTTGTTGCTCCAATATTTTCTTCTTCAATACAACTAATAAATTCATCTTTAGAATTACAAACAAAATTATTAATTATCAAACCATATATTATAATTTGCTTACCCTGTTTACTTATACTGACAGTTCC
>CANQDH010000046.1 GCA_947591565.1 uncultured Bacilli bacterium
TTCTTACAGGTTTTTGGCATGGTGCGGCTTGGAATTTTATTATATGGGGTTTATTTTTTGGCATCTTTTTGTTACTAGAAAAGTTCTTTTTTAAAAAATTTCTTGATAAGCATAAATTGATAGGTCATATTTATACTTTGTTTTTAGTTATTATAAGTTTTGTTATTTTTAATGCACCTGATTTTAACTATATAATTAATTTTGGAAAAAGTTTATGTGGTTTAAATCATTTGCCATTTATAAATAAAGAAATTATGTATTATTTTAGAAGTTATTTTGTGATTATTATGATATCTATATTAGCAGCAACCCCTATACCTAAAGAGATGATAAATAGATTAAAAAAAGTTAAAGGATTAAAGAATCTTTTAGATATTTTGGAAATTATATATTATTTAGCCCTTTTACTTGTTGTTACAGCTTTTTTAATCGATTCATCATTTAATCCCTTTTTATACTTTAGATTTTAGAAGGAGGAATAGACATGAAAAATAAAATATTATCTATAAGTTTTTGTCTTATTATAGCCTTTTTTTGCTTTATAAATATTGTAACTAAAGATACAGAATTATCTTATACGGAAAGAAGAAAATTAAAAGCTTTTCCAAATATAACTATCGATAGTCTTTTAAGCGGAAAAGCCATGAAAGAATTTGATGAATATACATTAGATCAGTTTGTTTATAGAGAAGACTTTAGATCACTTAAAACCCTTGTTAATTTAAATATTTTCCGCAAATTAGATAACAATGATATTTTTATAAAAGATAATTTTATCTTTAAATATGAATATCCTTTACGAGAAAATAAGGTTTTAGCCTTTACCGAAAAAATGAATAATTTATATGACACATATTTAAAAGATATGAATGTTTATTATGCTATCATACCTGATAAAAACTATTTTTTAAGTGATGATTATTTAAAATTAGATTATGATAAACTTTTTAAATTAGTTCAAGATGGTATGAAAAATATGCAATATATTGATATAACAAAGGCTTTAAATTTAGATGACTATTATTATACGGACACCCACTGGAAACAAGAAAAAATTCTCAAAATTGTGAAAATATTATCTGAATATATGCATTTTGATTATACTGATGATTATAAGATACATACCTATAGTCCCTTTTATGGGGTTTATTATGGACAGGCTGCTTTAAAAACGAAACCTGATGTTCTTACTTATTTAACAAACGATGTAATTGATAGTGCTACTATTTATGACATGGATAGTGATTTAACAACAGTTTATGAATTATCATCATTAGGTCAAATGGATTCATATGATGTTTTCTTGTCTGGTTCAACACCTTTTCTAACCATTACGAATAACAAGGCAAATACGGATAAAGAATTAATTATTTTTAGAGATTCATTTGGTAGTAGTCTTGCACCTCTTTTAATAAATGGTTATTCAAAAATAACTCTTATTGATATAAGATATATAAATCCTAATCTTTTATCTAATTATATCGAATTTAACAATCAAGATGTTTTAATTTTATATAATACACTTGTTATTAATAATAGTGATACGATAAGAAAATAAAGTTCCATGTGAACTTTTTTTGTATAAATTTTTGAAATATACATCATTATATTTATGGAGGCGATAAGCGTTGAAAGAAAATATTAATGCTTTAGATGAAATAAGTAAAGGAGCAAGTATGGGTAAAGATGCCATACATTTTGTTCTAGATAAGGTTGAAGATCAGGAATTTAAAGATGTTTTAATGAAACAATATGATGATTATGAGAATATATCAAATAAAATTAAGGATATATATAGTAAATATAATGATGATGATACACCTCATGAAACAAATGCTATGAATAAAGTTATGACCTGGTATGGTATTGAAATGAAAACACTTACAGATAAGAGTAATTCCAAAATAGCGGAACTTGTTTTGCAAGGAACTAATATGGGTATTATCGAAGGAAGAAAAATTTTAAATAAAAAAGAAGTTAATGAAGATGTTCATGATATTGTATCAGAATATGTTACAATGCAAGAAAGATGTGTTGAGGTGCTAAAAAAATTCTTATAAACACAATCTAAAAAGGATGGATAATTTTGACTATTTTATATACAGGTGCTCGAAGTGGCATAAGTCATTATGTTGTAAATAAATTGAAAGATAAAAATTATTTTTTATATATTAGGTGTTCATACTGAACAAGAAGAAAAATATTTAAAAGAAAAATATTTTCATTATAAAAATATTAATGTTTTTAAACTAGATATTACTAGTATTAAAGATAGAGAAAAAATATCTAACTTAGATATTGATATTTTAGTTAATAATGCAGCGATTGGCGAAGGTGGCTCTTTATTAGAAATGGATTTTGATAGAGTAAGACAAAACTTTGAAACAAATGTTTTTTCTTCTTTTGAACTTGTTCAAATAGTTATGAAAAATATGCTTAAAAAGGGTAGTGGTAAGATTATTATTATGTCATCTCTTGCAAGTATTATTCCTATTAATTTTTTAGGTTCTTATTGTGGGACTAAGGCTAGCATTAGTCATATGACAAGAATCCTTAAAAAGGAAACGAAGTTATTAAATAAAGATATTAAAATAATTTTAATTGAGCCAGGTATGTATTATACAGGATTTAATCAAGTAATGCTTGATAATAAGTATAAATATATGGATATTGATAGTTATTTTAAAAGTCAAATTGCCCTGATTAGAAAAAAAGAAAAGGTGCTTTTTTCTTTACTTGAAAAGCAAAGATTAAACTCTATTGGCAATAAAATTATCAAAACTATAGAAACAGATCATCCAAAATTTCTTTATAGAGCGCCATTATTTCAAAGTCTAGGGGCAAAAATATATAATATTTTTAAATAAAAACATATTAGATAAAATAACTAATATGTTCTTTTTTGATATGATAATCTTCTATCATATTTTTATAATGCATGAGAATATCTTTTTTCGCTAAATGGATGCATGTTTCATCATCAAAGGCATATTTATCTTTAAGTTTTTGCCTTTTATCTTTTATACTATCAAAAAGATAAAAAGCATCTAATTTATCTGAACAAAAACACAAGTATTTCATTAATTCCACCATACTTAAATGTTTATTTTCTTTTAAAAAGACCTTTAGTTCAATGTCTTCTAACATTTTGATATTACTTATAAAATTATGGGTAAAGATTTTTTTGATTATTTGTTCATAATAATCAAAAAAGGTATCATTTGTTAAATCATGTTTACTTAAAAGATATGTTTTCATTTCATCTAAAGTGCTTAATTTATGAAATATATTTATTTTAACACTTGAAAGCAAAGGAAAATAGTCATCAAAACGATTTAATAAATGATCTAGTAAAAGTAAAAACTGTTCATGGTTTTTTATTTTTTCGATAATATCATTTAGATAATCATTTTTAATTAAATAATACATAGATATACCATTTAGATATTCATGATTTAAAATTTGTTTTAATAAGATTTCTTTTTTCATTTTTTTCTCCTTATACATTTAATTGCTATTTGTAATATAATATATAGCAATCTTTCCAAATATTGGTAATTTTTAAAAATGATTTTTTGATAAAAAGCTTGCTTATGAAGAAAATCATACGCTATTAGTTGACAGGTTAGGTTGTGGTTATCATTTTAAAAAAAATATATCATAGTTGTAATGAAGTTGGTGGTATCTTTGGAATTAAAAACATTACTTGGTAAAAATGTTAAATATTATCGTTTTAAAGCAGGTCTTACACAAGAACAACTTGCTGAAAGGATAAATGCTAGTACAAATTATGTTGGTAGGTTAGAGCGAGGTCAGCATAATCCATCTCTTGCGAAAATCGAATTAATTGCTCATTCTTTAAATATTGAATCATATGAATTATTAATGAAACATACGGGTATCGATAGAATACCAAATCGTCTTAAAGTAACAACAAAGAATAACTAATGGTTATTCTTTTTTATTATATCATATTTATTCGCTATTTGTTTCCTATTTAAGACAAAAACCTATTTAATTTTAAATTGGTGGGACAATTACAATAGGTGATGTATGTTGTTAAGATATAGATTAATTAAAGATTTACGAGAAGATCATGATTATAGCCAAAATGATGTTGCAACTTACTTAAAGGTCAATCGTTCAACTTATGCAAGCTGGGAAAATGGTGATAATTATATACCTTTACAGATTGTCGATAAATTATCTATTTTATATAGTGTTCCAAGGTCTTTTTTACTTGGTGTTACAAAAAGGAAAAAACATCTTTCACTAGAACCTATGAATTATGATTATATTTTAAGAACATTTAATAAAATAAAACAGGAAAAAGGTTATACATATAAAGAAATTTCCGACAAAATAGGGGTATCAAGATCTAATTGTTATAAATATTATAAGGGTATATATAAAATGCCAACAAGTATTTTTATTCTTTTATGTGAATTTAATAATGTCGATATCGATGAAATTTGTTCTAAACCATAAATTTATGTTAGATTTGTTTACATTTAGGCGTATTAATGTTATAATTACTATGTGATATGAAAGTAGGAAATGATATGGTATATTTAGATTATTCAGCAACAACTCCTGTTAATAAAGAGGTTTTAGAATCATTTGATAGAGCATCTTTAGATTATATTGGAAATCCTAATTCATTACATAAATTAGGATTAGATGCTAAGAAAATTATTGATTCAGCAACGAAGCAATTAAAAGAATTATTACATTTACATAATGAAGAAATCATCTATACAAGTGGGGCTAGTGAAGCCAATAACTTAGCTCTTAAGGGTGTTTGTTTTAAATATGCAAATCGTGGTAAAAAAATTATTACAACGGAACTTGAACACTCATCTATTTATGGGCCCCTTAGTTTTTTACAAAGACATGGGTTTACTGTATCATTTGTTAATTTAGATGAAAAAGGTAGGGTTGATTTAAAACATTTAGAATCTTTAATTGATGATGAAACACTTCTTGTAACCATTTCGACAGTTAATAGTGAGACGGGTATTGTTCAGCAGGTTGATGAAATTGCTAAATTGGTAAGTAAATATCCTAAGTGTTTCTTTCATACGGATATTACCCAGGCTGTTGGTAAGTATCCTTTACCTCAAAATTTCTTTGAAAAAGTTGATTTTGCTTCTTTTTCAGCCCATAAATTTTATGGCCTTAAAGGCATAGGATGCTTAATAAAAAAAGAAAGTATTAGTATCGAGCCTCTTATTCATGGTGGTAAAAGTACGAGTTTATATCGTAGCGGAACACCTACAACGGCTTTAATCGTATCTGTTTCGAAAGCCTTAAGACTTGCGCTTGACAATATAGACCAAAAATATGCATATGTTAAACAATTAAATACGAAAATAAAAGATGCTTTAAGTAAATATGCTGATGTTAGTATCAATAGTAATGAATATTCGATACCACATATTTTTAATTTAAGTGTTTTAAAGATTAAACCTGAAACAATGTTACATGCTTTAGAAGAAGATGATATATATATATCAACCCAAAGTGCTTGTTCAAGTAATAATACAAAATCAAGAGCTGTTTACGCTGTTACCAATAATGAAGAAGCATCTCTTCATAGCCTTCGCATTAGTTTGTCTTATTTGACGACTAAGGAAGAAATTGATACCTTTTTAGCTAGTTTTGATAAATGGTATCACAAATTAAATTTGAGGTGAAAAGATGGAGTTAATTGTTATAAGTTCGGTGTGGTGTCCTAGCTGTTTAATCATGCATCCAAGATATGTAGAACTTAGTCAAAAATATCATTTAACACTCACTAATTACGATTATGATACTGATGCTAGTATCATAAGTAAATATCATGTTGGAGATATTTTACCAGTATGCATTATTGTCAAAGATGAGGAAATAGAACGCATTATTGGTGAAAAAAGTATGAAAGAATTAAATAAAATAATAGAAAGTTTGATGTAGATTGAAAAAAATATTTGTCTTTTTTATATTGTTGTTTTCTCTTTTTACAATGAATGTTAAGGCTGAAAACAAAGTAAAAGTATATTTATTTTATGGTGATGGTTGTCCTCACTGTGCTGATGAAAAGGAGTTTTTTAAAGATTTAAAAGAACAATATGATGACCGCGTAGAGTTTATTTATTATGAAGTATGGAAAAATGAAGAAAACGATAAATTAATGAATCTTTTAAAACAAAAACTTGATAATAATGAAAAGGGTGTGCCATTTACAATTATTGGTTCTAATAGTTTTATAGGATATAATACGAATGTTCATTACCAAATAGAAGAAACGATTAAGGCTCTTTTAGAAGATGATGAAAAAAATATAGATGTTGTATCGGAAATACTTGCTAATAAAGAAATTGATATCGACCAAAGTAAACTGAAATTTGAAGATGGAACATTTAAAATTCCTCTTTTAGGTAAGATTGATGCCAGGAAAGTATCTTTACCTCTTATTTCGATTGTTATAGGATTAGTAGATGGATTTAATCCATGTGCTATGTGGGTTTTGTTATTTTTACTTAGTATTTTAATCGGTATGCAAAATAAAAAACGTGCTTTTTGCCTTGGTATAACTTTTTTAGTAGCATCAGCTTCGGTATATTTACTTTTTATGTTTGCTTGGCTTGGTATTGCGATTTCAATGAAAGATGTTGCGATTTTAAGGACATTAGTAGCTATGGTCGCTTTAATAGGTGCCTTTATTAATATCAAAGCCTTTTTTACCAAAAGTGCTGATGGATGTACAGTTACAGACGCGAAAAAGAAACAGAAAGTTTTTGAAAAAATTAAGAAATTTACAAGTGAAAAGAGTTTTATTTTAGCCATCATTGGTATTATTACGTTAGCTGTTTCTGTCAATTTAATTGAACTTGCTTGTTCAGCTGGTCTTCCATTACTATTTACGCAAATTCTTTCGTTTAATAAGTTAAGTGGTATCGAATATGCCTTATATATTGGCTTATATATTCTCTTCTTTATGCTTGATGACATTATTATTTTTAGTATCGCTATGATAACGATGAAATTAACAGGCATATCTAATAAATATACAAAATATTCACATTTAATAGGTGGTATTATTATGTTACTTATTGGTCTTTTGTTAATCTTTAAACCATCTATTCTTATGTTTAACCTTTAATTTAAAGATTCGGCTTTTTGATGGCCGAATTGTTTTATATCATATTTTTAAATAACAGGGGGTGATATGTTGATAGCTGAAGTATTAGTTGAAATAAGTATTGGTATAAATAAAACTTTTTCTTATATGATACCTAAGCATTTAGATATTAAAAAAGGTATGAGGGTTTTAGTTCCATTTGGTAAAAAAGAACTTGAAGGTTTTGTTTTAAATATTAAGCCATACGAACAAGTTGATTATGAACTTAAAAACATTATTGCACCGATTGGTGATGAAGTTGTTTTAAATGATGAACTTTTAGACCTGGGAAAATATATTAGTGCGAAAACCTTTTCAAGTTTGATTAAAGCCTATCAAACGATGCTACCTGTTGCTTTAAAGGTGAAAAAGGGAAGAGAAATAAAGAAAAAATATCTTTCTTATATTGTCCTCATGCAAGAT
>CANQDH010000047.1 GCA_947591565.1 uncultured Bacilli bacterium
AATTCTTTTATTAATTTTAGACAACATGAAGAAACACATATTATGGAAAATGTTATATATCTAGAATTAAAAAGAAGAGGATACAATGTTGATGTTGGTCTTATAGAATTAAAAGAAAAGAAAGAAAATGAGTATACTTATAAGCAATTAGAAGTGGATTTTGTTGCAAATAAGGGAAATAATAAAATATATATTCAATCAGCGTTTAGCATGCCAAATGAGGAAAAGATTAAACAAGAAGAACGACCACTTTTAAAAATTAATGATTCTTTTAAAAAAGTTATAATTGTAAAAGATTATATAAAAAGAACTAGAACTGAAGATGGAATAATAAAGATGAGTATATTTGATTTTTTACTAGACCAAGATAGCCTAAATTATTAATAAAAAACCGAATAGAGAAATCTATTCTTTCATTATTGGTGTATAGTTGTAGGTAACTATGACACTTGCTATATTAAGAAATTTGTTCGAACTTTTCGGACATTAAAATTATTCATCTCTATTTGGAGATGATTTTTAAATTGTAATAAAAAATCCCCACAGGATTTTGATGTATTTGTCAAAATTCCTAATGGTTAAATAAATTGTATTTAATAAATTATGGCATCATCTTATTTTTTAGTAAATTCCTTTTCATATTCTTTAAAAAAGTTATAATATACTAGGACATTAGGCAACTCTGTCCAGTCTTTAGTTGTTACAGGAATTTCATCCAAATCATAAATTTTGGCATCCATAAGTTTTAATAAAAATGGTGAATGTGTCGAAATTATAAATTGACAATTATAAAATCTCACAGAATCTTCTATAAATTTTTTTAATTTTAATTGATTTTCTGCAGATAAACTATTTTCTGGTTCATCTAAGATATAAATACCATCTTCTTTTATTTCTCTTTCCCAAAACATAAGGGCTGATTCACCATTTGACCACTCCATAATATTATTATTTCCGAGTCGCTCTCTAACAAACCTAGACATTGATTGCCTTTTGGCTTCATAATTTGTTTTAAGTTCATCATAATTATCAAATGAATTTCCGTCTTTATGAAATTTATAATTTAAATATTCTTTACTTAATTTTTCTTTTTGCCTATTAACATTAGCATTTATGGAACGGATATCTAAAAGGTAATCAAATACATCATCACTTGTTATTAACTTGATTCTAGATGGTTCATCAAAAGACATTTCATAATCACAATGTTCAACATATAAATCAAAATAGGATCCTTTATCAATAGAAGACTTTCTTGAAGCCTTTAATTTTTCTGAGATGATATTTATTAAGGTTGTTTTTCCTGAACCATTACCACCATAAAAAATAGTAATATTATCAAAATCAATCTTTTTAAAAGATTTAGTCGAGAATAAATGTAAGGGATAATAATTATTAAATATTCTTCTCGTTTCTTCATAACATAATATATTATGTTCTTCATTTTCATCTAGTAAAGTAAATTGTTTTAAATAAACCATTTTTATCCTCCTTTTTATAAAGATAAATATTTACAAATATTATACAATATTAAAGGATATTTTTCTATATTATTCTCTCTTGAAATTATTTTCTAAAACTGATATCATTTATAATGAACTTAGAAGTTAAAGTATAAGAATTGATAAACTAAATATTAATAAGGAGTGTATAAAAGTATGAATACTTTAGAAATAGTATTTGGTTATTCTTGTTATCATACTATGCAAGAAAGTGGAATTAGTAAGAATATTTTAATGATGAATGTTTTATTTAACGTTGGTGATTTATCTAATATAGATGCTTGTAAAATTAAAATACCAAATCAGTTATGTATGGAAGATAAAAATAGCAATTTTAAACAAGAATATAATATAATAATCGATAATATAAAACAAAAAAACAAAATTAGAATTTGGACGGGTAGAAATGATATTTATTCATACTTAATTATGTTATATGTTTGTAGTATCATCAAAAAATATGATTATGAATTATATGTTGTCTATAGTGATGATTATAATAAAGATTATCCTTCTCCTAGTGTAATGCGAAAAGAGGAACTTAAACAATTATCAAAATTAGAATATAAACTAACAAATCAGGACATAAATAACAACGCTAATATTTGGGAAAATTTGCTTCATAAAAACTCTGATTTAAGAATCATCAAAAATGGATGTGTAGAATCTGTTTCGATTGATTATTACGATAGTTTTATTCTTAACACTTTAGAGAAAATGGGCAAAATTAAAATGGCCCAATTGGTAGCAAAACTTATGATGGATGTATATTTGCATGATATAATGTATGTCTATTTAATAGAAAGATTAATAGAAGATGGCAAAATAAACATAACAATAGATAATAGTATTAGGTATTTTGAAAATCTTATCGAAGTAGCAAAATAAACCACCTTTTTACAATTAAAAAAGTCTACATTAAAACACCGTTTCTTAGACATAGAAGCGGTGTTTATAGTTTATTTTTTCAATATTTTGCGAATAGGTGAAGCATTCCTATATATAAAATATAAAGGTTTATTTGTAATTAACTCTAAATCTCCTATATATTCAATAGCTTTAGCATTAAAACTTAATTTAAAATTAGTTAACCCCGCATATTTTTCTAAAGGTTTATTTGGATTGTTAATTCCTCCTAAATTAAATTTAGATATGCCTTCTTTAGAAAATTTTTCGATTAATTTCCAAATAAGCAAATGTTTACCATTAAATTTTTTATAGCCTGTATTATATCCATCAATTAATAAAGTAGCTGTTTTACCATGTTTAACGATTAAAACAGAAGCAAGAACAATCCCTTTAGGTTCTGTTTTATTTAATTCCGTTGCATAGATAAGTTCCTTTTTTATACTATTAAGTTTTTTATCAATATTCATCTTTTTAGTAATAATATTTTTATTTCGAGTATTTAAAAAGTTGTCATTGATTTTATCATTTAAATCTAAACATTCTTGATACTCTTTTCTTATTTTATTTAAATATTTTGTTGTATCCATTTTAGCATAATAAAATTCAGCACTTTTTTTCTTATTAAAGAAATACATTGTATCTTCAAAATAACTTAAATCTCTAGGATATTTTCTTTTCGTTTGCGAATATAAATAATTTAAATTATCTTTATTTCCTTTATGTATAACGATACCATTACTTTCAGCACTTCTTATTTTCGTTTTAAGTTGTTTAGGTAGTTGATTAAATAAAGTATTTATATCTTTATCTAAATCAATTATAGCTTCAAAACGCGGTTTTAACGCTTCAAAGGAGTTATTAAATCCTAAATGATAATAATCTAATCGTTTAAATCTTCTTAATATTTCATCAAATGAATCATCGTCATTTCCATCTTTATATATCATAGGACTTATTTTAATCGCAATAATATCTAATTTACCTAAATATTTTTTAAGTAGGAAGGTAAAAGTTTTTAATAAAGATAGATTATTATAATCAATTAAAAAACCTCTAGGTGCATAAGCATATTTAAAATTATATTTTTTTTCAATTAAAATTAAAGAAGCGGCTACGATATTTTTCTTTTCGTCAATCATCCCCAGTAACATACTATCAAAATTTTGTTTATTCATAACAAAGGCATATTCTGGTGTCTGATATAAGGATTTATCTTTAAAATTTTCAATAAATAAATTAAATTCTTCATTTGATAATTCTTTAATATGCATAAAATCACCTTCTTTTGAATTAGATTATTTTATCACATTTTAAACACAATAATCAACTCTTTATTCATAAATTCGCAAAAAAAAAATATATTTATCTAGGTGAACATAATGGACAAGATAAAAGTTGGTATACCAAGGGGGCTTTTTTATTATTACTATTATGATATTTGGAAACCTTTTTTTCAAGAATTAAATGTTGAAATCGTCGAAAGTATACCTACAAATAAAGATATTATTAGTAGGGGACTTAATTTAGCTAATGATGAAATGTGTTTATCGTTTAAAATATATTTAGGTCATATTGATTATTTAAAAGATAAATGTGATTATCTTTTAGTACCACGTATTGATAATTATGGTTTAGCAAACCAGACATGTACTAATTTTTTAGCAGCTTACGATATTGTACACAATTTAGTCGATGTGAAAATTTTAAATTACAATATAGATTATCGAAAATGGGAGCAAGAATTAGATGGTTTATTTAAAATTGGTAAAGAGTTACATAAAAAAAGACGCGATATTATAAGAGCCTATCATGCCTCTATCAAAAGGTATGAAAAAAAGAAAAATAAAGATATTAAAGATAATTACGATAATCTTGATAAAGAAGGCTTAAAAATATTAATTGTATCACATCCTTACAACACTTATGATGAATATATTGGTAAACCTATACTTGAATATCTAAAACAGTTAGGAGTGATCATTATTTATTCAGATAAATTTGATACACTAGAAACAGAAGAACTAGCCTATAGTCTTTCAGATACCATTTATTTTAAATATTCGAAAGAAAATATAGGAGCAATCCCACTTGTTTATAAAAAAATAGATGGTATTATTTTTCTTTCAAGTTTTCCTTGCGGCTTAGATAGCCTTGTGAATGAATTAGTCATGCGTAAAATAAATAAACCATATCTGAATTTAGTTGTTGATGATTTAGATTCTTTAACAGGAATAAAAACACGTTTAGAAAGTTTTATTGATATCCTTGAGCAGAAAAGAAATTAAGCCTGTTGTGGCTTTTCCCCATATGGGTAATTATCATATTCCTGTTAAATATTTATTTTCGAAAATTTTAAAAGTTGAAGTTATGTCATCACCACCTATTACAAGTAAAACCGTTGAACTTGGAACCAAATATAGTCCTGATTTTGTGTGTACACCATTTAAATACACACTTGGTACTTTTTTAGAATGTTTAGAAAAGGGGGCTAATATCCTTGTTCAAGCTGGAGGGGGTTGCAGGTATGGCTACTATAGTGAACTTCAGGAACAAATTTTAAATGATTTAGGTTATAATTTTGAATATATTAATTTAGTTACAAAGGGTAAAACGAGCATCAAACATATTATCAAAGAACTAAAAAAAATTAACCCGCATCTTCGCCAAGTGAAATTGTTTTACTACGGTTTAATTGCTAAACAAATGGTTAAATATATGGATAAAATTGATAATTTTATAAGAGAAAATATCGGTTTTGAAGTAGAAGAAAATAGTTTTATTAATTTACAAAATAAAATGTTAAGAAGATTTAGTAAAGTTAAAAGTTTATATCAGTTAAGAAAGATATATAAAAAATATTTAAAAGAATTTAAAGAAATAAAGGTAAATAAAGGTGAACATCCTCTTAAGATAGGTATTATAGGTGAACTTTATACAGTTATGGAACCTTTTGCGAATTATTATTTAGAAAAATTACTTGCTAGCTATAATATCGAAATAAAAAGATTTACTAATGTACATTATCTTTTATTTGAAAAAAAGAGGAAAGTTAAAAAATATTTAAAAGATGCAAAAAAATATATTAAATATCGTATGGGTGCTGATGCTTCTGATAATATAGGTAGAACCAAATATTTATGCGAAAATGGTTATGATGGTATTATTCATATTAAATCATCTTTTTGTACACCAGAAATAGGGGCTATGCCTATTATTAATAAAATATGTAATATTTATAATGTTCCTGTTATCTTTTTTAGTTTTGATGCGAATACATCAGAGGTTGGTATTAAAACACGTATTGAAGCGTTTTATGATATGTTAGAAATGAGGAGAGGTAAGTGAATGAGTGTTATTTAGGTGTCGATATTGGTTCTATTTCCACTAAAGCTGTTGTTATAGATAATCATAATCATATTGTAGCATCCCAATATATATGGACTGAAGGTAATCCTATAAAAGCTGTTAAAAAATTAATTAAAGAAATAAAATGTCAATTACCTAGAAATGTTATTATTAAAGGTATTGGTACAACAGGTAGTGCAAGAAAATTAATTGGTTTAATGTTAGATGCCAATATTGTTAAAAATGAAATTACGGCCCATGCGATAGGAACACTTGCTTTTTATCCGAAAACACGTACTATTTTGGAAATAGGTGGCCAAGATTCTAAAATAATTTTAATTAAAGATGGTATTATTGTTGATTATTCAATGAATACTTTATGCGCAGCGGGTACGGGGGCTTTTTTATCTAGCCAAGCGAAAAGACTAGGTATTGATATTGAAGACTTTGGTAAACTTGCTTTAAAATCGGTTTCTCCTGTTAAGATTGCGGCTCGCTGTACGGTTTTTGCTGAGTCTGATTTAGTTCATAAAGCCCAAGTTGGATATAAAAAGGAAGACATTATCGCCGGCTTGTGTCGCAGTATTGTTATTAATTATTTGAATAATGTTGGTAAAGGTAAAAAGATTAGTGGTCCGATTGTCTTTCAAGGTGGCGTTAGTAAAAATGTTGGTGTTCTTAAATATTTTAAAGAAATACTAAATGAAGATATTATCGTCGATGAAAATAGTCATTTAATGGGGGCCATAGGGATTGCTCTTTTAGCTAGGAAATATAAAACCGGTAAAACTTACGATTTAAGTATGGTTGATGTTTCTTTTGAAACCAAAGGTTTTGAATGTAGTGATTGTTCAAATAACTGTGAGGTACTTAAAATATATAAAGATAGTAAATTAATTGATGCATGGGGTAGTAAATGTCATAAATATTAGTTTATAAAGTGTCATTATTTCCTTTTTAGTTTTTAGGTGTTATAATATATCAAGAGGTGGGGTTTATGGTTAAAATAAGTGTCGTTTTGATGATGCATGATTATGAAGAGCTTGTCAAAAGTATCGATTTTCTTCAAAAGCAAACATTAAAGGATTTTGAAATAATTGGTATTAATGATGGTTTAACTGATGATAACATAAAAGATATAAAAGGAAAAATAAATATTAATATCATTAATCATCCTAGTGATTTAGTTAAAAATATAAATGGCGAATATCTTATCTTTATTGATAGTAATGATTATATAGAAGAAAACATGCTTGATTCTTTTTATCAGTTTGCTAAAAAACATGCCTTAGATATAACGACAAGTTCTTATTATGAAATAAAAGGTCATAAAGAAATCCTTATTAACCATAAATATAAAATCGGTAATGTTAAAACAAGCCCGCAAATTTTATGCTTATTTGATTATCGAATAACGAATAAATTGTTTAAAAAAGATTTTTTTGTCAAAAAATTAAGTCCTTTTCATGAAGATTTGTCATCTATTTGTCCTTATTTATTATGTAAATTGTTAAAAGAGGCTAAATTAATAGGAAATTTAGATAAAGCCTATTACCATTATACAAAAGTAGAACCTCTAAATAATAATTTGTTTTATAATTTACAAAATATTTTAAATGACTATCAAAAAGAATATTATTTATATGGAAATCGCTTAAAAAAATATAAACAAATCGTGATATAATTAAATCAAGATAAAAAGAGAGTTGATTTAATTA
>CANQDH010000048.1 GCA_947591565.1 uncultured Bacilli bacterium
TAAATTATTACTTTTACGTACTTCATTATGGTTATCTGATGTAGCGTTTTTATCAACATTATTTGGTTGTTTATTTGGTATAGGAGAATTATGATTAACTTTTATAAATTTATCATTGAATTTATTTCCATTTATAATAGGTTCTTCTATATCTATTTCTTCGGTATTATCTTCTTCTTGTTCTAAAGTTTCCTTGGTTTCTTTTAATTCTTCTTTTTCTATTTTATCAGGTTTATCAGGCCTTTTTTGTAAATCATCTTTCTTCTTCTTTTCATCTATTATTTCATGATTATCCTGTGTTTCTTTATTGTTACTAATATCGGTATCGCCAATTGCATTTTCTAATCCATGACCACCATATAGTTCTTCATCATCAAGTTCAATTAGTTTTAATATTTCTTCAAATGTTGTAAGACCATTTACTACTTTTTCTAAACCATCTTGAAGGAGAGTGGTAACATCGTTTTGATAGACAAGTTTACGTAATTCTTCTTTTCGAATATTATTACTAATAGCATCCTTAATATCTTGATTAATTAAAAGAACTTCGTGAATAGCAATTCGTCCATGGTAACCATTACCACATTTTTCGCATCCTTCAGTTGTATATATTTCATTTACATCTTTACCTAACACTTTTTTAAATAATTCTTTTTCATAAGCATTAACTGGTCTTAATTTTTTACAATCTGGACATAACTGACGTGCAAGTTTTTGTGAAATGATACCAGTTAAGGCACTTGATAACAAATATCTTTCAACATCCATATCAAGTAAACGTTCAATGGTATTAAGAGAGTTGTTAGTGTGGATGGTAGATAAAACTAAGTGACCCGTGATAGATGCACGAACAGCAATTCTAGCCGTTTCGGTATCACGAATTTCTCCAATCATGATAATATTTGGGTCTTGACGTAAAATAGAACGAAGGGCCGTTGCGAATGTTAAACCAATTTCACTATTCGTTTGAACTTGATTTATACCTTCTATATTCATTTCAATTGGGTCTTCGACAGTAATAATATTAGTATTTTCTTTATTAAGTTTTTGAAGAATCGCATAAACAGTCGTTGATTTACCTGTACCTGTAGCTCCTGTTACAAGAATAATACCATTTGGGACATTAATCATATGTAAGATTTTCTCTAGGTTTTTTTCACTGAAACCTAATTTATCAATTCCTTGAACACTCATTGAATAATCAAGAATACGAATAACGATTTTTTCACCCATATTTGTTGGTAGGGCAGATACACGAAGATCGACATTAATATCTTCGATAGTACCTTTAATAGCGCCATCTTGTGGTAATCGCGATTCGGTAATATTCATTTCAGATAGAATTTTAATACGCGTAACCAAATTCTTTTTAATCTCATTTGGAACAATAGTATAATCCATTAGTTCGCCATCAATTCTTATTCTAATTTTCATATAATCCTCGTAAGGATCAAAGTGAATATCACTAGCACCTCTTTTGGAAGCATCAACTATAACTTCATTAACAATATCGACAACCGGTATTTTATCATAGTCAAATTCTTTAATCATAAATATATTCATCCCCTTTAATTCATTTAGGACTAGCATTTATCCTGAATATATTATATAATAGTTTTAGGTAAAATTACAATAGAAGAAGGGGTAATTTATGAAAAAAATTGATAAAAAGGGTTTTATGTTAACGGAATTATTGGTAACTTCTACCTTAGTTTGCACGGTTCTAATCTTTTTATATACACAGTTTTTCAGTGTTAAAAAGAGTTATGAAAATAGTTTTAAGTATAATACTGTAAATGGGTTATACGCTTTATCGAATATTCGAAGTTTTTTAGTTGACAGTGATATTTACATTTTAAAACAAAATTTAAACTTAAATAGTTATGTTGATTTAATGGATTTAGAAAATAATAAAGTCGTATTAAAAGATGATGTTTATTTTCAAACTTTAATAACGAAACTTAATGTTAAAAATCTTATTTTTACTAAAGAAAATTTAACCGATTTAATAAATGATTTGAATAATATACCTGATCGCTTGGAAAATATGAAAAAATTTATAAGATATATTGATTATGATAAAAAGGGTAATTTGTACCGAATTATTGTTGAATATAATAACAATACATTCGCAACTCTTTTGGTAGGTGATAATGATGAAGAATAATAAAGGTGTAACGATTGTTGAATTAGTAGTTTCGATGACGGTTTTAATAATTATTGTAACATTTCTATTTCAAATGATTATATCATTAAAGGAAATTTATAATAGTTCAGGAATAAAAACCGAACTTTTAAATAAACAGGCTATTATAAGTAAAATGATTAATGAAGATTTCAATGAAAAAGGTATTGAAATGGCTCTTGCATGTAGTAGTTATAATGATTGTTTGTCATTATATTTTAAAGATGGAACAACGAAACAATTAAAAATATCTAAAAAAACAGATAATGAGCCAGCTTATTTTACATATGGTGATTATAAAACATCTTTAAATGAAGGAACAGATTTTGGTTCATATAAAATAGAAACAACAACTCTTTTTACAAATTCTGGTCTTTTAAATGATTCTCTTTTAGTTCTTGATATTCCTATTAAGAATAATCAGTTAAAAAATGAGGATTTTGGTATAAATATTGTATATCAATATAATAGTAGTACTTCATCTATAACTGATCTTTCTATAGGTGGTAATAGTAGTGCTAGTTCTATTTGGCTTGCTGGATCTAGCAATATGATTTGGTATACAACGGTCGACTTTATCGATCCTGGTTATTATTATTTAGATGAAAATGATAATTTAATAAAAGCTACCTCTTCAACAGATGCTGTTACAGTAACAAGAAGTAAAATAGAAAATAATGTTATGACCATAACCTATCAAAATAGTGATGCATCACAAACTGTAACAAGGACAGTTAGTTTTATACCATCGTCATATAGTTATAGTGTTAATAATGCGTCATATACTTTTACAGTACCTGTAACAGGCGTCTATAAAATAGAGGCTTGGGGAGCTAGTGGAAGCCCATCTTTAAATAATGCTGGTGGTCAAGGCGCTTATACAAGTGGTTTAATAAGTTTAAATGCTAATGAAAAATTATATATTTATGTTGGATCTACGGGAAACGGAGATAATGGTGGCTATAATGGTGGTGGCTCTATTACCTTAAATCAAAGTAAAAATGGAGGAGCTCCCGGAGGAGGCGCGACAGATATTCGACTAAGAAATGGCGTTTGGGATACGAAAGATAGTCTTATTTCCCGAATCATGGTGGCAGCTGGTGGGGGAGGCGCGTCATCATCTACTTGTGGATCATCGCTTAAAACAGGTGGTAATGGTGGCAATATTGTAAGTTCATCATTTAGTGTTTTAAATAACTGTAGCGATGGATTGTGGACGATTGCTTATGGTGCTAATCAAACATCTGGTGGTAGTTTAGATATATATGACGTAAATGGTAGTAAATTAAATACTTATATAGGTGGTGAATTTGGCTTTGCTAGTACACCTAAAGAATATGAAGAAGATATATTATCAGGTGGAGGAGGCGGATACTGTGGTGGAACTAATAGTGGATATGGTTCACCAGGAACCGGCGGTTCATCTTTTGTATCCGGTTGTCAAGACTGTATTGCTATGAAAAGTGATGGTACACCAAATAATACCAATATTCACTATTCTGGTAAGACCTTTACAAATATTGTTATGAATGATAGTCCTTCATCTAATCCTAGTGGAACAGCTGATGGTTTTGCTAAAATAACTTTAGTTAGTGTTTCAAATGTAAATTAATAAATCAAAAAAGATATATACTAAAAATGAAGAAATAAAAGCATGAAGAATACGTGCTGTTAAAAAGGGTAAATATTTTATATTAGTATCACTTAATATACCAGTTAGTTGCATATGCACACTAAACCCTCCAAAAGAAATTATAAGGGTACTAATAACAGTTTTTATTTTTAAAGGAATATTAATTACGGATACGTATTTTAAACCTTGGGTCATTTCAATGAAGCCATTTAGCAAACTGCGACTAAATTCATTTAGATGAACATTATTATTGATAATAGTTGTTAAACATAAAAACATTGTAACAACACCTAGTATTAATAAAAGCGTATTTATTGTTTTTTGAAGAGAATTGGTAATTACTAAACCTATTTTTTGCTTATTATTTACCCTTTTATGATGCATTTTATTAATAGCTGTTTTAAGAGATACTTTCGTATATTTTTCATTAGTTGGATAATAATTTCTAAATATAAATCCAATAATAATATTACCTAAATAATGAAAAATAAGAACCATTAAACCAGCTGTTTTATTTTGTAAAAACAAAAGAGAAATGGTACCTAAAATAAATAAAGGATTGGAAAAATGTGTAAACATTAAAGCTTTACTAGCCTCATTTTCATTTAATATACCTTGCGAATATAGTTCTTTTACATACTTGGCATTACTTGGAAAACCTGATAGCATACTCATGATAAAAACAAAGGCTACTTCACCTTTACATTTAAACAAAGTATGCATTAGTGGTTTACATAATTCTCCAACTAATTCAATAAAACCAAAATTAATAAGAATTTCTGATAAAACAAAAAAAGGAAAAAGCGAAGGAAAAATATTGTTTGCCCATATATTAAGTGACATTGAAACGGTTTGCAAGATTGAATCAGCTTCTGTTAATATTTCAAAACCTATAATTATTAATATAGAAATACATATCATACTTATGATTTTTTTCTTCATATTTTCTCCTTTAATGCTTATATTTTTAATTAGAAAGGATTGATTTTCTTGTTTAGTAAAATATATGCGAAAATAAGCACTTTTTTGAAAAAAAATTATTTTTATATCATAGGTATTATGATAGGTTTATTTATATCTTTATATGAATTTCCATATTATATTGATGCACCAGGTGGTGTTATTGATGTTGCATCTAGAATTGATATCGAAGAGGCTTTTGATGTAAAGGGAAGTTTCAATATGGCATATGTTTCAGAATATAAAGCAACACTTCCGATACTTATATACGCTAAAATAAATAAAGACTGGGATATTCAAAAGAAAAGTGATATTTTGGAAAGCAATGAAACAGATCATGATATGTATATTCGAGATCGTTTGCTACTAGAAGAAGCTAATCAAAACGCTATTATATATGCTTATCGTAAGGCTTTAAAACCGGTAAATATATCAAAGACAAAATTATATTCGATATATATTTATGAAGATGCTAAAACGGATTTAAAAGTTGGTGATCAAATTATAGCTATCGACAATATAAATATAGATAATAAAGAAGATGCTTTAAAAGAAATAAAAAAACATCAAGAAGGAGATATTATTGATATAAAAGTTTTAAATGATGGTAAAGAAGAATTAAGAAAGGCTGAATTAATTAATTTAGATGGTTCTTTAGTTATTGGTATTCAGCTTGTTGAATTAAGTGATTATACTGTTGAACCTCATATTAAAATTAACTATTCAAAATCAGAATCAGGACCTTCAGGTGGTTTACTTACAAGTTTATCAATTTATAATTACTTAACTGAAGAGGATATTACAAAAGGCTATCAAATTGCTGGAACAGGTACAATTGATCAAGATGGTCATGTTGGTAGTATTGGTGGTGTTTTATATAAAATTAAAGGTGCTGTTAAAGCGAAAATAAAATATTTTTTAATACCTGCTGGTAGTAATTATGAAGAAGCAATGAAAATAAAAAAAGAAAATAATTATGATATAGAAATAATTCCTGTTGAAACATTTGATGAGGCTTTAGAGTTTTTAAAACAATTAAAGTAACTCATCTTTTTTATGCTAATTGTTAATTATTTCATAATATTTGATAATATGCAACATAATTTTTCAAAAAACTATCTTTTTTATTATTATATTGACAATTATTTGTCAATATAATATAATCTTAATAGTATTATAGAGGAAGATGGTTATACAGTATGAAGAGGAAAAATAAGGGTTTTACTTTAGTTGAAGTGTTAGGAATTATAATAGTAATTGCCATAATAGCCACTATTATTGTACCTGGAATTTTAAATGTAACGTTGCGTTCTCGTCAACGTATTTTTGCGACCAATTCATATAATATATATGATATTGGTAAAACATATTACACAACGGATATGTTATCGAAAAATGACACTGAAAAAAAAGAATTTATATGTCAAAATGGTGAATGTGTAGCCACAGATAAAAATGGGCAAAAAAGTAAATTAGAAATAGATAGTAATGTACCTGATGGTAAAATAACCATTGACCCTGATGGCAATATATCCATGCAACTAAGTGATGGAAATTTTTGTTCATATAAATATGCCTCATTTAATGAAATATATACGAAAGAAGGAAGTTGTGAAGAACTTGATGTTGATATTGTTCATGATACAACATCTCCTAAGATAACTCTTGATCATGTAACGAAGTCAAGTAATCATTTTATTGTAAATTATGATATTGTTGAAAATGAATCAGGAGTAAATGATGTTATATGTAGATATGGTGAAAGTGCTAATAATTTAGACAAAACTATTGCTGATGCATCTATAACTTCTTGTGCTATGAGAAATTTACCAAATAGTAAAAAATTTTATTATGAAGTATGTGTTATAGATAAAGCTCTTAATAAATCAATTCCATGTTTAACTGGTGAAGTAGAAACAAGTGATATCGAAAAACCTACGATTGTTCTTCATAATGACCCAAGTAAAATACAAAATGGATATTTGAAAGTACAGGAAGCTGAAATAAAATATGATCCAACTGGTGTTGATAATCCTGAATACTATATATATACATCTAAGGCTGGAATTATTAATGAAAATGTTTTAGAATGTAGTACAGTTGCTGATTCTTTAGGAAATAAAGAACCTGGAAAACCTGGAGAATGTTCTAAAAGTGTATCTAGTTTAGAAGGACATAAATGGTATAAAGTAAATGGTAATATAAAAGTAAAATATACTGGTAATAGTGATACGGGATATATATATGCGATTTTATATGATGGTCTTAATTTTGGTGATTCAGCATCAGCTGATTTAACGAAAACAGAAACGAATGGACCTGTATTAGCATTTGTAAGTTCACAAAGTACAACTGATTCTATAACTGTTGAATTTACAGCTTATGATAGTGAATCAGGTATTAATAATTTTGTATGTAAAATTGGTGATAAAACAGGAGTTGTTACTTTAAAACAAGGTACGACATATGTATGTAGTTTAACTGGAATAACTGATCAAAATAAACAACAATTTAGTATTAAAGCAAATGATAATGTTGGTAATCCATCAAATGTTATAACAGGAAATGGAACAGCCAAAGCTGTATCAAAACCAACGATAGCATGGCAAGGATATAATAAAGCAAATGGAAAGACAAATGATATCAATGGTTA
>CANQDH010000049.1 GCA_947591565.1 uncultured Bacilli bacterium
GTATTAATTTTACTGACTAATTTAATTATACTAAATTTTGGTTGTGTTTACATTATTTTTCAAACAAAAATCAGAGAGTATTTTTCAAAATCTTTGATTTTTTCATGTCCATAATTATTTTTGCCGAAACTCAAATTTTTACTATTTTATGATTTAACATATTTTTTACTATTTTATGATTTAACCACCAAAAAATAACTATCTTTATAGTTATTCTTCAAGATTATGTCCATCTTGCCTTATCGCTTTTATCGTTCCAAAACCATCTAAATATCATTATTATGTTATTTCTAACAAACATTTATATAAAAACTTTGAAATACTTGCATACAATATATTGGTGATATATATGGGTATTATCAAATATACAACTAAAGAACGTGATTTACTTGCTAGACTCATGCGTGCTGAAGCCGTTGGTGAAGGAGATTTAGGAATGCTTATGGTTGGAAATGTTGGTGTTAATAGAGTTCTTGCGAATTGCTTAACATTTAAAAATATCCGAACCATTACAGATATGATATATCAAAACCCAGGTGGTTTTTCTGGTAAAGATAGTCCTTTATTTTTTAGTAATCCAACAACAACTCAGCAAAGACTAGCGGATAGAGTTATCAAAGGAGAGTATTATTATCCAGCAACAAACGCCTTATGGTTTTATGCACCTAAAACAGGAGAAAGTTGTAAACAAACATGGTGGGATCAAGAACTAGCCGGAAGATATAAAAGTCATTGTTTTTATAGACCAGATGCGGGCGTATGTCCACAACTTAGGTAAGATATTTATCAATATCTTTTTTTGATTTACAAACATATTAATTATGTGCTATAATGATGGTGTACTTGCTCGTATGGTGAAATTGGTAGACACGATTGACTCAAAATCAATTTTTCGATGAGAAAGTCTCGGTTCAAGTCCGAGTACGAGCACCAAATTAAATAAAAACTTAAATGTTTTCAAATAAAGATAAAAAAGCGTACTTGAAAAAGATGTTTTTTTATGTTATGATGTATGTGTCAAGGATACCTTGCATAAAATAAAAAAAGGATACATTTGATTGCTCGAATCAGATGCTATCCCTTATTTGGTTATGCATCTGAAATCAACTATTGTTGAAATCAGATGCTTTTTTCTATTTTAGAAGTAAAATGATTACAACTAAGAATAGGAGTAATATTATAATAAATTGAGAACATTCTCTTTTTGTCATAAATATCACCACCTTCCATTTATCTTTTGATAATTGAAAGGGAAAGCATCTGATATATTTCAAATGTATCCAATCAAATTATATCAAACATTTGTTCTCGGAACAATAATTTATAATAAAATTGTTATAATTTAAAAGACTTACAAATTAATAAAATAGAAAGTTCTTGAAAAAAGCACATTTTTATGTTATGATGTATTTGTCAAGGATACCTTGCATAAAATAAAAAAGGATACATTTGATTGCTCGAATCAGATGTTATCCCTTATGGGTTCCATCTGAAATCAACTATTGTTGTTTTCAGATGTTTTTATTATTTGAATAATAAAGTTATTACTATAAAGAATAATAGTAGTATTATAATAAATAGAGATGATTCCCTTTTTGTCATAAACACCACCACCTTTCATTTATTTTATAATAATTGAAAGGGAAAACATCTGATATATTTCAAATGTATCCATTCACATTATATCAAACATTTGTTCTTGAAACAATAATTTATATTAAAATTATTACAATTTAAAAGACTTACAAATTAATAAAATTTCATATAATATTTTTGAAATTACAGATAAAATAAAAGGATTATAATCAAAAATAGATAAGATCATTTCTTACCTATTTTTGATATCAATATTTTTAGATTAGGAAAAGCTCTAAATAGTCGCTTATATAATATAGAATTATCTTTAATAAATTTTTTGACCTTTTCATTTACTTCATCCGTAGAATCCTTTTTAATAGTTCTTGTATATTTTTTTACTTTATTAATTACATTAAAAGAAATACATATATCCGTTATAAAGATAATAGCTAATATTGTAGATAGCAATATTAATAAAACATTTGGTAAGTAATTAATAAGTTTCATAAAAAAAGCATTTACATATAAAATAACAAGTATACCTAAAACGCCAAAAAGGAGTGAATCTTGTAAACATACACGTCCATTAATGTTAAATTTTTTATCACTATAATCCCACCATCTTGTTTTAAATAATTTTTCCATAATAAAACTTGTTACGTATTCAACAATTGTACAAATAACAATAGACATACAAAATAAAATAAGGTAATCACTTTTATATTTATCTAGTAAGAAAACCATAATAAGTGATGCGACACCATATATAGGACATAGAGGACCAATTAAAAAACCTCTATTTGAAAACTTTCTTTTCGTAACAAACACAGCTATAACTTCAAAAAGCCAGCCAGATAAAGAATATAATAAAAATAGTAAAAAGTATTTACAAACATCACACATTTCCAATACCTCTTTATATAAAAATTTTATAAAAATAAAACCGTTGATATCCAACGGTTGACTTCCTTATGGTGGAGCATAACGGGATCGAACCGTTGACCTCCACGGTGCAAACGTGGCGCTCTCCCAGCTGAGCTAATGCCCCAACAACACAATAATATTAGCATATTTTACATTATTGTGTCAATACTTTCATAGAAATTATTTCATTTTCCTAAAGATTAGAAAAACATTTATAAATAACTCTTTATGAAAGTTTAATGACTATTTTTTAAACATAATCTTCCATGACCACTTAACTCTGGCTCGACATCATTTATGTCTATATTTATAGTATTATCAATATGATAAAATTTTATAAGTTTTTCAGTCATTTCCGTATATTTATCAATAGCTTCTTCATATTTATTATTTTGTATATCACTAACGACAGGTTTAATATAATTTTCAAGTAGAATATAAGCAAAATTAAATTTTCCACTATCGTTTTGTAATCTTTCACTTATTTGCCTTCCAACGATATCATACTGAACAAGTATTTCTAGCCCCTTTTTATTCTTTTGTAAATATCCTTCGCGAAAATTTCGTAAAGAAGTTAAATATTCGTTATCATCTGCCATAGATAAAATTTGGCATAATGCTGTTGTTATAAAACAACCACTACTTTTTTGACTATCCTTACTATATTCACGTGCACTCTTAGCTACTGAACTATCTCTACTATACGCTGTACAATATCTATAACATTCTTGTTCGTCTGCATAATGCCATTCAAACTTTTTATCACACCAATATTTTCCATAATTGGTTTCGCCATCTATTTTTAGATAACAACATTCACTACATGTATGTGCCATAAAAGCCCCCTTTTCTAAAACGTTTTATATGTTATACCACTTTTTATATTTTGTCAAGAAAAAAATCACAATATAAAATTATGATTGTGATTTTTTTAGTCAGCAAATTTAATATCAACAATATCAGCAATAGGTATGAGTTCATTATCTATTGTAATTAAATGAACACCATTTTTACCAATTATTTTTCTTTTAATTACACCATCTTTTAAGGTAATATTTACATCAGCCTTATACACATACCTTGTTGATGAAAAAATATCATTTATTTTTTGATTAATATTTTGAAAAGTAGGTTTATCATTTTCTTTTAAGTCAACTACCCTATCAGTTCCTACAGTATATGATATATTTTTATTATGTGATGATTCTTTTGATATATGATTCGCAAAGACATTTGGTAACTTTTTATCCATACATAACCTCCTAATAAAGATTATGTTTTTAAGTTCTTATTTATACATATGCGTCTTTGCAAACTCTAAGAGCAATTCTTGACCTTCCTCTGTTAAATGAATTCCATCTTCCATACAATATCCTTCTTTGCACTGTCCATTTTCATCTTTTAGGATAGGAGCAGAATTTAAAAATTTAACATTTAATTCTTCACACATTTTTCCAATATAATAATTTAATTTATTAATTTTATCATTATTTATACCATTAGTACTACTATCCCACTCTTTATCAACAGGAGGAATAGATTGTATAATGAGTTTTGTATCAGGACTGGCTTTCAAAATTTGTTTTACAAGTTCCGTATATTTTTCATAAAAATACTCTGGCGACATGTAAGCAGCACTATTGGTTCCTAAAGTCATAATAACCATGTTTGGCTTATAAATAGCGAAATTTTCAACAAAGGTTTTATCCGTATCTTGATGATTTATATATATTGGCGAAGTAAGGGCAGTTTCTGGTGTAATAGATATTTGATGCCAAAGCCTCGTTCCCGGTATAAGTCCATTAATAACATAATAAAGAGCCATAGAATCACCAGCAAAAATAATATTATCAATATAATCATCTGAAGATTCTTCTGTTTCTTTTAAAGTAACGCCTTCAAATAAACCATCAAGAGTAAAATCTTTAATACTCATATTAAGTGGTGATGACGCTGTAACGGTAATTTTTCTTGTTACTTCAGCTTCATTTTTACTACTATCTTTTACATAGTATGTAACTACGTATTCACCTTCTTTTTTCGTATCAACTTCGCCTTTCACAACAACTTTATCAGTAATATCACCGTCACTATTATCTAAGGCTACATATCCTAATTCCTTATAATCAGAATTAAGTAAAACAATAATATCATTTCCACCTTTTAGCGTTATGACAGGTGCTTTTTCATCGATAACAGTAACCTTCTTTTTAATAGTATACTCCTTGTTATCTTTTTTATATTTATATATTACATCATATGTACCAGCTATATTTATATCAAGATCTGTTTCAACTTCGACATTATCGGTTACATCAACACCTTTAAAGGTAGCCTTAAAATCATTTTTAAATTCTTCACCTGTTTGCACTTTACTATCTTTTAAAACAACTTTAAAACTCTTTTTTAAAGAATTAATACCAAAAGCAATAAGAACAATAAAGATAATTAAAATAAGAACAGTTATTAAAATATTCATCACTTTTAATTTTCTTTTTTTCATCATAATCACCCTTATTATTATGTCATAGGTTCAAAGTATAGTCAATAAAGTTTTATCGATATTTTTTTCATAAACGTTCTAAAATATTTGATAATTTAAAGCCTAATATAAGAAGTATAAATCCTATTAAATAATCGATAAAGTTACCATTTACATTTAAAACATCTAGGAAAAGCAGTAAACTAGATGATAGCGAAAAACCTATAATTGCATAATTCGTTTGTTCTTTATAATTTTTAAAACAAAAATCGATGACTTTAGAAACGAGAATAACACCAACCATAATTCCTAAAAAAAACGGAATACTATCCTTTAAATAGGAAAAAGAATAAATATGACTAAACATATTTAAAAGGGTATTATAACATCCTAAAAGCATCATGATGGCAGTACCACTAATACCTGGTATTATCATTGTAGCTGCATCTAGTATTCCAATTAAAAACATTGTAATGCATGAATAGTTTTGGACATCATGGCCTTCTTCCTTGATAAAAAAAAGACTTATAATTAAAATAAACGATAATAAACTAAAAAGAATATTTTTATTAAATTTTAGATGTATCTTTTTCATCTGCAAAGGAATACCACCAATAATAAGTCCTATGAAAAAAAGCATTGTTATAATATAATATTTACTAAGTAAAAACATTAAAAACTTACTTGTTAACATAACAGCTAAAAGAATACCCACACAAATTAAACCTAAAAATTTCATATTTTCTTTGATATTTTTAAAAAAATGACTGACAGCATCTAACATTTTATCATATAAACCAAGAGTTATCGCAATTAAAGAGCCACTAACGCCCGGAATAATTTTACCTAATCCTATTAAAAACCCCTTTAAAACAAGACATATATTCATTTTATCACCAATTAATTATATGAACATTTTTACAAGTTTTGCTTTTTTTCTAAGATCATATAAATAAAATTTTATTGTGCTTTAACCTTTTTTATTATATAATTTAGATGGTGATATTATGAAGATTTTAATTGTAAATAATAAATCAGAAATTGGATATAAAATCGCAGCAAAATTAAGTGAACATAAGGAAATTATTTTTGTATCTAAAAATAAAAGAATGATTGATAAATTCAAAGATAATAAACAGATTACAACGATTAACACTGATGTTGCTAGTACATATAATTGTGAAAAACTTTATAAAAAAATTTATGATGATGTAGATGTCGTCATTAACTGTCTTGATATGGTAAACCCGCAAAAATTCACCGAAGAAAAAATTGACAATGATTTAGATTTAATCGATATGAATTTAAAATCCGTACATACTTTAACGAAGTTATTTTTAGAATCTTTTGTCAAAAACAATAAAGGAATGATTATCAATATATGTTTTGATAATTCTACTATTAAAAGTTTTAATGCTACTTATAATGCTACTAAGGCATATCTTTCAAGTTTAACATTTGCGATTAAAGAAGAACTTCGAAGACAAAAAAATAATGTTCAAATTCATTTTTTAGTTCTAGATGATATCAATAATATCGATAAAAAACTTTCTAAAGTCTTCAAATGTCTTGATGAAATGTAATTGTACTTAAAATGGTATATTTTGCAAATTAGTTACCTATTAGTATTAATTTAAAGTAAAAAACTATAATAACCATTATAGTTTTTGTTTGCCTATTTGCTTACAAATGATAACATATTGTTTATTTGTGCCTAGTTTACACGTTATAAGTGTCAAATAAGTGTCTTTACTATTTCTACATATTTCAATTGCTCCATCTTTTTCGGCTACAACTATTTTATAAACAATATATTCATATTGTATATTTTGATATTGAATAAAAACAATATCGCCCGCAAGCAAATCTTTTAGATTCGTAAAATAAGCAACGTTACTGTTGCCAGAGTGAGCGGCTAGAATAAAATTTCCATTTGGTATATCCGGCATCGTTGATTCTTTTAAGATGGTAATATTACGATTAACATTATTATAAGGACTATTTTTCGCAAATAAAGGTCTATCTAAGTTGATTTTAGGTATGATAATTCTAGCTATATCATCATTGGAAGATGCATTATTTTTAGGTGCATCATCATTTTCATAATTTACTGGTTCATTTAAAACCGTTTGAATATTTTCCTCTACTTGATCCATGCTTTCTATTATTTCAGGAACGTTATCACTCTTATTTGATGTTAAAGATATTACTTTAAAACCTATAAAACATGATAACATAAGGAAAAGGAAACTAACTTTTCTTAAATTCATAAATTGTTAATAAATTGATGATATATATGATAATATAAAAAGCATGACCCAATGAACTTTTATTTTTCATCGTATCTGGTACATCAATAGTTATTTTATTATTAACTAAAGTAAATTCTAAATTGGCACT
>CANQDH010000050.1 GCA_947591565.1 uncultured Bacilli bacterium
AAGTTATGTTGTTTACTATAAAGTGTATAAGATGTAGTGGTTATATCTTTATGAGTCCTATGATAAAAATTGTTTATGCTTATTAATGTTGCCTTTATATCATCATTATAATTTTCGCCCTTATCATATCCTGTTCCTGCTTTTCGGTATAAATATTTACGTGATTTTATCTGTGATGATTTACTATAATATCCATTCATCTCAATAATAACATTTTCTTTTGTTTGAGGATTATATAAAACTAAATCCATTCGGTAATCTTTAACTTTACTTCCGGTATTTGCTTCATTATCGACTAGGATAAAGTTAGATAAATCAATATGACATTTATCATATATGATTTCTTCAAGCCATTTCCTAGTTTTCTCATTTTTAAAAAGGTATTTAAATGTTGTATCTCTATTAAGAGAGATAAAGTCTAATTTTTTCTTTAAAGCGTTCATTCATTTTTCCTCCTCTTCTAAAAAAAGCTTTTTGAATATTAGCCTCTACTATAATTATTCGAGGAAAAATTGAAGAATACCCCTAAATTTTGGAAAAAAAGTGAAAAAAGTTTAAAAAAAGCTGTTTTTTTATAAAAATATTTAAAAAAGACAGTTATGACAACTGTCCATTCTTTATTTATTTAGCTTGGTAATTAGATCCTCCTAAGTGTTGTTCACCCATTTGAACTAATCTCTTAGTGATTTCACCACCAACTGAACCATTTGCTCTTGAAGTAGCATCAGGACCCATTTTAACACCTAATTCATTTGCTATTTCATATTTCATTTGTTCAATAGCTTGTTTAGCTCCTGGTACAACTAATTTGCTCATTGATTTGTTATTCATTTGTTTCACCTCCTGTACATTAATATGATGTGTACAAAAAGGGAAAACATACATTTCTTTATATGGTAATTTTTGGATAATTATAATATATCATTATATTCTTTTTTGGATATATTTATAACCTGTATATTATTAACGCATTCATCAACTAACGTTTCATAATCAAACCTTTTTTCATATTCTAGGCACTTACTTAATTCAGGATTAATAACAGGATGTTTAGGTACAAATACTGTACAACAATCTTCATATGGTAGAATACTTGTTTCATAAGTACCAATTTTTTTAGCTATATCAATAATTTCAAGTTTATCCATACAACAAACAGGTCTAATAATAGGATAACTTGTAACATCGTTAATACATATCATACTAGATAATGTTTGACTTGCTACTTGTCCAACACTTTCACCATTTATAATAGCTTTAAAAGCATTTTTCTTAGCGTATTTTTCGGCTATACGATACATCATTCGTCGCATAATGGTTATAATATAATTATCAGGTACATTTCTATATATTGCTTCTTGTAAGTCTGTAAAGGGCACAATATGAAGTTTAAAAAGACCAGAATATTCATTAAGTATTTTTCCTAAATTTATGACTTTTTCTTTAGCTTCATTACTTGTATGAGGTGGTGATTCAAAATAAAGACCACTTACATTTATACCTCTTTTCATGGCAAGAAAACCTGCAACAGGACTATCTATACCACCACTTAGCATAAGCAAGCCTTTACCTTGCACTCCAACAGGATAACCACCTGCACCCTTATATTCATTTAAATAAATATATGTAAAATCATCTCTTATTTCAATATTTACAAAAATATCTGGGTGATGGACATCAACCGTTTTTTCCATTCTCTTTAAAACATATCCGCCTAGTTCTCTATTTACTTCTGGTGATGTTAGATAAAAGTTTTTATTTGATCTATTTGTTTCAATTTTGAAAGTTTTAAAATCTTTATTTTTTAAAATAGATACAATTTTTTCACCTATTTCATCAATATTATTATTAACTTTATCACATATTACTATACTATGAATACCAAAGATTTTTTGCAGTTTTAAAATTATTTCATCCATTTTATTTTCGTCTATTTCAATAAACATGCGAACTCTCGTTTTAATTATTTTAAAGTCATAGTCTTTTAAAATTTTACTTATATTTGTGCATAACATATTTATAAATAGATTACGATTATCTTTTTTGGTTGTCAATTCACCATATTTTATTAATAATAATTTTTTCATCATCAATCACCTATATTTTGTTTTAAATAAGCAAATAGTTTAGCATGTTCTTCTGAAAAAGGAACGTAACTTGGATCTTTAGACAATAATTTTTGTTCTAATTCTTTATAAGGAATAAATTTTATATCTGATAACTCTTCTCTTTGTATTTTCGTTTTTTCAATATCTAAATCATATTTAAATAAGTAAACATCATCATGAACATGTAAATAAATATTTTCATATGGTTGAACTCTTTTAATAGTAAAAAGGAGCGTTAAATCACTATCTTGCACATCAAGATTTATTTCTTCTTTAATTTCTCTTATAGCAGCCATAAGACTACTTTCTCCAGCCATAACATGTCCCGCAATAGATATAGCCCATAGATTAGGAAAAGTCTGTTTATTTTTAGCTCTTTTTTGAATTAATAACTCACCCTTAGAATTGATAAGCCAAATATGAACAGTTCTATGCCAGTTTCCATTTTTATAAATAAGTCCTCTATTACGTACAATTCCTGTTTTATGTCCATTTTCATCTAAAACATCTATAAATTCCATTGTGCACCTCTTTATTCCATTAATAGTATACCATTTTTAGTTCAAAAAGCCAAACAACTTATCATTTTTTTTGAAAATTTAAAGATTTAGAAATAGACTTTCAAAACAATTTATGTTTATTAGGCGTCTTTGTTGCCGAAAGGTTGCCGAAAGGTTGCCGAAAAGTTGCCGAATCAATTGATAATGAAAAAAAATAAGTATATAATATTACTAGAGGTGATAAGTATGTTTATAGAAAATGAATATGTAGAATTAAAAAGTGAATTAACAAAAGAAATAAAAAAAGAAATTGTTGCTTTTGCGAATTCTAAGGGTGGTACAATTTATATTGGTGTAAATGATGATGGAACAATCAAGGGATTAAAAAATATTAGTAAAGATATTGAAGCACTAAGTAGCATGATTCGTGAAGGCATAAAATCTGATTTATCATTATACACTAATATAGAAACTAGCAAATACGATGAGAAAGATATTATAGTATTAAAAATAATGAATGCACCAAATAAGCCATACTATTTAGCCGATAAAGGAATAAAATCTAGTGGAGTGTTCTTTAGACATGGAAATGTTTCTGCGCCTGCATCTGATGAAATGATTAAAAGTTTAATAAAGGAAAATCATGATTCATTTGAAAGTGAAATATCCAGTAATCAAAACTTGCACTTTACCTATTTAAAAAACGCTTTTCAAGATAAAGATATAGTTTTCAATGAAAATAAGTATAAAACATTAAATTTATTAAATGAAGATAATTATTACACTAATTTAGCGCTACTTTTATCAGATGAATGTCCCTTTTCCATAAAGTGTGCCATTTTTGACGGAAATAATAAAATTACTTTTAAAGATAGAAAAGAATTTAGTGGTTCCCTCATTAAACAACTTGAAGATACACTAGAATACTTAAATTTAGTTAATAGAATAAGTGGAAAAATTATAAATTATCAGAGAGTTGATACTCGTGATTATCCCGAATATGCAATTAGAGAAACAATTTTAAATGCCATTATCCATAGAAACTACAATTTTTCTGGAAGTATCCTCATATCAGTTTTTGACAATAGAATAGAAGTCGTTTCTTTAGGAGGATTAATGTCTGGAATTACTATTAACGATATACTTTCTGGCATTTCTCAGCCTCGAAACACAAATCTTGCCAATATTTTCTATAGATTAAAATATGTTGAAAGTTATGGAACAGGAATTGGTCGTATGATTGATATTTATAACGAATTTAATTTGAAACCAGAATTTAGTATTAGTGATAATTCTTTTAAAGTAATACTACCAAATGTAAACTATAAAGAAGAAGCTAAAGACATATTTATAGATGATAAAACACAAAAAGAAAAAATTATTGACTATTTAAAAGAATACGGAAAAATAAAAAGAGAAACGATTGATAAATTATTTAATGTATCTTCTGCTAGATCAAAAATCATTTTATCTGAATTATTAAACGAAAAGATTATAAAAAAAGTTGGTATTGGAAAAAATATATATTATATATTAAAATAATATTAATATATATAGACAGTCAAATTTTATATAAACTTTAAAAGTACATCATTTTATGTACTTTTTTCTTACAATTTTTTCAAATTTCCAATATTAAAAAGTCAGCTAGATAAATCTACTGACCTAAATAATATATTAATTATTTTGACTTTTTTCACCATATATTTTTAAAAGTCTATCATAAATACCAGGTTCTACTTTATTAAGAGAATTGATAGATAATTCAAGTGAAGCTTGATACTCACCCTTGTTAAATAAAACTTCAGATGCAAGTAAATTTTTGTTTAAATCATCACTCATGCTACGATATCTATTGCCATAAACAATAGCCATTTCAGCAAACATGGCTGTTTTAAGCATTTCATTTGTTTTACTATATAGTTTTAGAACTAAATCACGAGCTGTATCAACTCTTGTGTTTAATACTTCAATCGTAATAGGTTTTTTTTCAAGTTCGTTAATTATTTCTTTTATAGCGGCTTGAGCTTCTTTTAATTCAATAATATAATTTTTTGTTATCGTTGGTAAATTATATTCGCGAAGTTTATTTTTAGATTGCCTTAATATTTGTTTTACTTCTTCTAATTGTTGACGAGCACGTATTTCGTCATCACGCATACTACCAATCGATTCAAGCATGTTATCTAGTCTTTCTTCATCATTTGCAAGTTTAATAGATAAATTATCAATTTCTTTGGTAATTTTAGAATAAGCAAATGTATTATTAGAAATATGATTTTTAAGAGTTTGATAATCTTCATTTAACGTTTTTACTTCATCTTTAATATTATTTAACTCTATGATATCTTCATCAGATAAATTATATAATTTTTTAATATCATCAAGTTTACTAAATATATCTGTTAAAAGAGTATTTGTTTTATCAAGGCGTTTAACAAATTCTCGGTCACTTACTTCGTAGTTTTCACGTTTGACTTTTTCTTTGTCAAAATCTTCAAATAATTTATCAAAATATTCAACTAATACTTTTAAATCAAATAGACTATCCTCTAAATTTAATATTTTGCATCTATCTAAAATATCATTTATTTTTTTATTGGCTTCTTCAATATTGTATTCAACATTTAAATAATCAAGAGGATATCCTTTTTCAACCATTTGTTTATATGTATTTTCAATATCATGTATCTTATTAGGAAGTACAGATGTTGCTGTTAAAAGAATGGTTGGCATTTCATCTATAACTACTTTCATATGATTAAGCATTTCATCAATAGAACTTATTAATGGAGCTGCTTCATTGTAAGCATTATTATCCATAATAGTTTCAAAATCTTCAAACCTTTTAGCAATGTTTTCAAATTGAAGCGTAACAATATTTTTAAATTCCCCAAAGTCATTTTGTGATTCCATAAATTGTTGATATAATTCCCTATATTTAGCCTTTAATCCTGTTATAACAGTTCTATTTTGTTCTTCACTAGATGTAAGAGCTTTTATCTCATTTAGAAGAAATTCTGAACTTGTTCGAACTTTGTATATTTCCATTTCTAGTTTGGCAATTTTATACATAGCACCTTTATAATCCATTTGTGATAAAGCATAATCAGCATCTAAAAGCATGTTAGTTATTTTCGGAATATGATTGCTTTTAATTGTTTCTAAGCGTTCTTTCCATTCATCATACATGACACTTATTTTTTCGTTTTTAGAATAGTTTTCTAACTTAGATAACTCCGTCATAATAGGCATACCATCTATTTCGTTCTTTTCAATTTCAAGATTATCCAGTGTTTTCTTTATTTTTTTATTCTTTTTATTTTGAATAATGGAGAGAACTACACCAACAGTAATACTTGTGAATATAAAGACAGTAACAACGATTAATATAACTCCATCCATATACTCTCACCTCTATTATAATCATATCACAAATTTCGACTTTTTTAGCATTTTTTTATAAAATTTCAAAAAAAAAGACATAAAGTCTTATTTTAAGTATAAATTATTTTCCTGTAGTACAATTATCACTATTTGGGCCACTAATAAAACATTCTACACAGTTCCATACATTACCGCCGCCCTCTGTTTTATCTAAATCTGCACTAGCAAAACCAAATATAAATTTAACAAGTGCGAAAATTAAAAAGACAATAATAGCAACAACAGCTTTTCTTAATAAACCACTTTGAGCCTTCTTTATTTCATCTTCTTTTGATGAAGTAAGTGCTTTAGCTAAATCAATCATACCAAACACAATAAGCATAATTGGTACAAGAATTAGAATAGCTAAATAAAGATAATGGACAATACTTAATATTGCACCAGGAACTTCAGCTCCAATTGCCTCTTTGCACGCATCTAATACATTAAATAAATCTACCATAGTTTAACCTCCCAAACTAACAATATCATTATATATTGTTTTTTACAAATTGTCAACTTTTTATAGTTTTTTCTTACAAATATTTACATTTTTAACCAAACAATCTTTTTTTCTTTTTTTCTGTTTCCGTATCTGCTTGCAAATTAAATCCAAGTTTAGCTAAAAAAACGTTCAATATATATATATTTTGTTCTCTTTCGTCAAGAGGTGGCATATTAAAGAAAATCTTTAATTTGGATTCATATTCAAAATCTAAAACATCTTTTTGATTTAATAAACTTTGATTTAAAATAACTTTCTTATTTTTATATGGTGCAAGACCACTTGGATTAATAAGCATATATTTATTTAATTTTATAACTGATGGTTCAATTAAATAAATAACATCTGTACATAAACTTTCAACATTGCTTGCATCATTTAAATCGACAAGAATGACTTCTTTATCATCATTTTCTTTAATAAAATTACCTAGTTCAGTTCCTTTTTTACTAAACATTTTTTTACTAGGAAAATAATTAAATTCAGTCTTATCAAGTTCAACAGCAACAGCCTTATAATGTTTGCTTAATTGATTTAGCATCATATAAATTAAACTTGTTGCACCAGATTGTTTAGTAATGTTTTTAACACCAATTATCTTAGGTCCACTTTTTTCAACATAAACAGTTTCTTTTTTTATTTCTGTTTGCACAATTGTCTTTGGAGTCTGAGATGGTGTTTCAACACTATCAAACTGCTGTATATGAGCAACATCTCTATATGTATTTGGATGATCATATAAATATTTAAT
>CANQDH010000051.1 GCA_947591565.1 uncultured Bacilli bacterium
TCAATTTTGTCAATTTCAGCACCTAATTCTTGCATATTCAATTGATGAGCCTTAGCTGTCGTTCCACATAAGAACAATCCTATAACAGCAACTAAACAATATTTTAAACTTTTTTTCATATATACTTCTCCTTAATCTATATTTGCCATAACAGTTGTATTATCATTTAAAAAGATTGTTACAGCATTTTTTCCATTTTCATCTACTGTTTCAGGGTCTATAAAAGCTCCTTTTCTATATTTTGAACCATATATAGACATAAACGCATAATCTTCAAAAACAACACCATCTTTATAAACAACATAACTATAATTTTTTATTTTATCTAAAAGATACCTAGCTGTTAATTTAATAGTATATTTAGGTTCTTTTTGTTCATTTTCAGATGGATTTTCACTTTCACTAGTAGAGCCCGTTGAACCACCTTGATTAGAAGTATTTCCTGAAGATTCTGCACTTCCTCCTGCACTACTTCCTGTATTACCTGATTGGCTTGATGAACCATTTCCACTATTTCCTGAGTCACTTGATGGCTTTGATGAACCATTTCCATTATTTTGTGAATTTGATGGTTTGGAATCGTTTGAACTATTAGAACTATCACTTCCAGAATTACTTCCTTCTTGTGATGCTCCCTCATTTGCATCATCTATATTTTCTTTATCATCACCTGTTAAATCATCACTAGGCTTTTCTAATTCTATTTCCTTAGCTTCTTCAAATCGAGCCTCTAAAGTCATATCACTTTTTATTTTCGTTTTAAAATCAAATAAAACACCATTATAATACCATCCTATAAAATTATAACCTTCTTTAACTGGATCTTCCAATCTTGGAATAACATCATTTTCTTTTACATACATAACAATATTACTATTTTCATTTTGTAAAATAATTTTGTATTCCTTTTTATCCGTTTTCTTCATAGATAAACAAAAAACAACTACTAATATACATAAAAGAACTAAAGAACATCCCAAAAGAAGAATTTTCTTATTTCTCATCTTCATACCCCTCCAACTTCTAAACCATTATTTCTTTTAATAGTATATGAAACAACTCAACTGTTGATTATATTATAACATGGAAGCTAAAATTGTCAACAAGCATAAACACATTTTAAAAGGAATTTATTTCCAAAATAAAAGCATACACTTTTTGTATACACTTTTATCTTACCTTCAATTATATTTTTAAATGTTTTTTGACAGCCTTTAAACTTCCAAACATACCAACAATAATTCCAATAGCCACTAATATTAAAGATATAATATATATAAATGGTTCTGGTTTTACAAGTCTAATAAATGGTGATAAGAACTGACCATCAAAATGATTATATAAAGCCATATATCCATATATTGTAGTTGCAACAGGAATGATAGATCCTAAAACACCTAAAAATAATCCTTCAAATATAAATGGTATTTTAATGTTAATATTTGATGCTCCAACAAGTCGCATAATTTCGATTTCTCTTTTTCTTGAAAAAATAGTTATTTTAATAGTATTAGAAATTAGAAAAGCTGTTACGATAATAAGTGCTACAACAATGCCTATACTGACATTTTTAACAACATCAAAAACCGTAATTAATTTTTCAACTAATCCTTCACCATATTGAACAGATTCAACATAGCGTATTTTTTCAATAAGTTTCGCAATTTTACCAATTTCCTCAATATCGACAACTTTAACTAAGAATGTATCTTGAATAGGTGTATCCTCTTCAGTATATTCACTCATTATTTTGAAACTATCAGATGATTCCATCATTTGTTTCATAATATCCATTTTATCATTAAAAGTATATGATTCGATACCATCAATTTTTTTAATTTCTTGCTCGACCATATCAATATTTTCATCAGTAATACCTTGATCAAGAAAGGCAACAATAGTTACATCACTTTTAACTAAACCAGCAAAATTATTGACATTGTAAGTTAGAATAATGGCAATAGAAACAACTAATAAAGTAATAGTTATACATGAAATAGAGGCTAGGGATAAAGAAAAATTTCTAAAAACACTCTTAAAGGCATCACGAATGTTACGACTTAATATTCTAAACGCTTTCATTTTTAAATGTTCCTTTCTCATAATCTTTAACTATTCTACCTGCATCAAGTAAAATAACTCTTTTTCCCATTTTTTCAACAATTTCTTTATCATGTGTAACCATTATAATCGTTGTTCCCATTTTGTTTATTTCCTCTAAGACTTTCATTATTTCCATACTCGTATCACTATCTAGATTTCCCGTTGGTTCATCACAAATTAAAAGTTTTGGTTCATTGATAATAGCCCTTGCAATAGCGACTCTTTGTTGCTCTCCGCCTGATAATTCATTAGGATAGTTTTTAGCCCTATTTTTAAGACCAACTAAATCGAGAACTTTTAAAACTTTGGTATATATTTCTGATTTTGGAAGTCCAAATATTTCAAGCGCAAAAGCCACATTTTCATAAACATTCATTCTATTTAATAATTTAAAATCTTGAAATACAACCCCAATTTTTCTTCGAAGTTTATATACTTTTCGATTCCAAATTTTACCAACATCAATACCACCGATTAAAATTTGGCCACTCGTAGGTTTTTCTTCACGGTATAACATTTTTATAAGCGTAGATTTTCCGCAACCAGTTGAACCTATAATAAAGACAAAATCGCCTTTTTCAATTTTTAAACTTAAATCTTGAATAGCGACTAACCCATTCTTATATTGTTTCCTCACATTTTTTATTCTTATTAAATCCATATAAAACACTCTTTTCTTTATTTTATATCTATCAAAAGTATAACAAAAATTATATCATTTGTCTATAATATGCGACGACTAATTTTTACCTTTTTTATTCGCCGCCAAATACTTCATATGAATCAGTTACGACAAAAAAGGCTTTTGGATCAATATTATGTATTCCTTCTTTAGCAATAAAATAGTCTTTCGTTGGAATAACACACATAATGACCTTTTGATGATCACCTGTATATCCACCTTTTGCTTCAAGAATCGTAACACCATGTTTTAAATAAGATGTTATAAATTTATTAATTTCATCTTGATGCGTCGTAATAATGTAAAAGGCTTTACTACTTGAAATTCCTAAAATAACCTTATCCGTAATGATACTAATTAAATATAAAGCTACCATGGAATACATAAAATTCGTCCAGCCAAAAACAAATATGCTACAGAAAATGATTAATCCATCTGTAAAAAACATCGCATTTCCAATAGACATTTTAAAATATTTTGACACAATTTGATTTAAAATATCTGTGCCCCCTGTTGAAAAACCTGATTTAAAAACAAGTCCTAACCCAAAGCCTGTTATAACGGCACTAAAAATCGCAATTAAAAAGGGATCCTCATTTTCAATTCTTATATAATGTCCAGCATTTTCGGTTAATTTAATAAGTAAGGGAACAATAAGGGACCCCACTACAGAATTTTTGGTAATTTCTTTTCCTAAAAGGAAATAACTAAGTATTAACAAAATAATAGAGCCAATTAGGATAATCAAGGATGGGTCGATATCAAATAGTGCATTAATCATGACCCCAACACCATTCATCCCATAAACAATTTTACTAGGTAAAACAAGTAAATTAAAAGCAAGCGCTACAATAACTGTACCTGCTAAAAATTGAGCAAATCGAACTATTCGATCTTTTTTGTATATTTTTTTGATAATATTTTCATCAAAAAGTGCTTTTTTCTTAAAAAACATATTAACAACCTCTCTTTAAATTATCATTTATAAACATATCAATATCACCATCTAAAACCTTTTGAACATTAGTAGTTTCTGTACCTGTTCGATTATCTTTTACTAAGGAATATGGATGCATAACATAACTTCTTATTTGTGAACCAAAATTAATATCTGATAGTTCACCTTTAAAAGTTTTAATGTCATTATTTCTTTTTTCAAGTTCTAGATGATATAGTTTACTTTTTAAGACTTCCATAGCCCTTTCTTTATTTTGAATTTGACTTCTCTCATTTTGACAAGTTACAACTATTTTCGTAGGTAAATGGGTTATGCGAACAGCGCTATCTGTTGTATTTACACCTTGTCCGCCGCAACCACTACTTCGGTAAACATCAATTTTTAAATCGTTTATATTGATATCAATATTTATCTCTTTTTCATCAAAAATAGGTGTAACATCGACAGAAGCAAAAGAAGTATGCCTTCTATTACCTGCATCAAAAGGCGATATTCTAATAAGTCTATGAACACCTTTTTCACTTTTTAAATAACCATAACTATATAAACCATGAACAATAAAAGATACCGATTTGATGCCAGCTTCTTCACCTACTTGTTCATCAATAATTTCGGATTTATAATTTTTTTTATCACACCATCTTAAATACATTCGCTCAAGCATCATCGCCCAGTCCTGGGATTCTGTTCCACCTGCCCCGGGATGAATTTCTATGATACAATCATTTTTATCATATTCGCTATTTAACGTAAGTTTTATTTCTAAATCAGATAAACTTTCATTTATATCATCAGCATCTTTTCCAATTATCGAAAGTAAATCGTCATCTTTATTAGATAAATTTAATTTCAATATATCTAAATTATCTTCTATTTTCTTTTTTAAATCGCTATATGTTTTGATTAAATTTTTTAAATAGTTCATTTCACTAATGTCATTTTCAGCCTTTTTTTGGTTATTCCAAAATTGCTCATCAAGCATATCTTGTTCGGTCTTTTTTATTTTAGCGTTATTTGCATCAGTGTCAAAGTAACCCCCTTAATTCATTTATTCGCTTTATAAAAGATTCATATATATTTATAAGGTTATTTATTTCCATATACTAGCCTCCTATAAAATTGTATCAAATTATATAGATAAAATCTAGTTTATTTCATGTTTTCTTTGAAATTAAAAAATCCTAATAATTATTTATTAAGATTTAAAGGTTCAAAAGTTTCTTTTTTCTGTTTCATATAAAGGAAACCACAGTTTTTACACAATAGTTCAACACTATAAACATATACATTAGTTAAAAGAGGTTTTGCATCACCCGTATTTTTTTCTTTAATATACTTGGTTTTTCCTTTCATACCTAACAATTTTATATTTCCTACTGCGCAATTATTATCCACATTTTGGATTTCATAACCACAATTATTACAGCGTGGGATAAATGGTTTTTCTTTATATTTATAACGAGAAAAAATGATTAAACATATAACATAAAAGACGAAAATAAGGATGATTATACTTAAATTATCCATTACCATCTTAAGGTTAAGTATTAATAATAGAAAAAAAGAACTTATAAAAATAATTATACTAATTAAAAGAAATCTCTTTCTTTTTTTCTTTATTTCCTTAATTTCATCAAGCCATTTTTGATGCCCATTATCTGTATAAATAATAACCACCTCTAACTAACCATATTATAATACTTTTCGTTAGAAATGCAAATATCCTTTTTTAGCTTTCTAAATGTTTTTTTAAATTTTTTTCCATAGCTGGGAGTCCATATTCTTTATTGTAATAATTTGGATATTCGTTTAAATGGGCAAGTGCAATCTTCATAGTCATTAGTAAATTATCATTTGTAACATTAGTTTTAGGGCTAACAAGACCGTGTTCAAGTTCGATATTTATGCCTGTTTCTAAATCCTCATAACTAAATTTATCAAACGTAATTCCAAGGATATGTGCCGCACTCAAAATATCTTGTTTTTTATACATTTAAAACCTCCTAAAACAAATAAATAAGACCAATTATCATTAAAGTTATACCACCTAAAAGAGTCGCAACTTTACCTATAATCGAACTAATTTTCTTACCAAAAATAAGGCCGATATAAGTAAAAAGAAAACTAAATAATGAAAAGCATAATGAACATATGAGAGGAGAAATATGCATGGCCCTTAAACCTATACCAACAGAAAAACTATCTATACTAACAGCAAAACCAAATAAAATCATTTCTAATAGTTGCATTTTTTTAACTTTTTCTTCTTTTTTAAAACTTTCAACAACCATTTCAATACCTATAATAACTAAAACAATAAAGACAATTATATCAGGATCTATCTTGATAAAATTCATGATGGCATTACCGATAAATAATCCAATTAAAGGCATAAAGAAATGATATATTCCAACGATTGATGAAAGAACATTAATTTCTTTTTTTGGTAAGTTTAATGTCCCATAAGCAAGTGATAAAGAAAAAGCATCCATAGATAATGATACAGCAATAACAAGTAATAAGACTATTTGCATATTTTCCCACCTATAAAAGTATATTTTTATATGTGGTTTTTATGCTTACAAATATTTATCAACCATTTCTTTAACAAAAGATGTATATTCAACATCTGTGCTTTCTTCAGCTTCTATCAAACATAATGGTGGAAAAAGAACACACCACCAGTTATCACCTTCGCCAGCACCGATTGTTACAACTAGAGATTCATAATATCCCTCATTATATTTAATCCCCTTATATTCTTTCTCAGGAAAGTAATTTAATCCATAATTAATACTATATGGTTTATTATAATTTTCACTTTTTAAAAGATTGTCAATTTTACTGTCAAGCATATCGATGTGTGATGTAATAAGTCTTTTAGCATCACTACTTCCTTTGGTATTTTTTAATAATTCATACATATCTGTTTGAACTTCTTCTTTGACTTTTTGTTTGATTTTTTGATCATAAACCGAATTACTATTAGGAATAATCCTAATTCTGATAGCATCTTCAGGTATTAAATTATTAGCAGATACAATATTGCCAATTATAACATATACAATAATTATGATGAAAAAAAAGATAATAGTATTTTTCAAAAAAATCATCTCCTATTTAATAATTGGAGATTTTTTCACATTTTATACAATTTTTG
>CANQDH010000052.1 GCA_947591565.1 uncultured Bacilli bacterium
AATATAAAAGCGAGAATTATCTCGTTTTTATTTATACCACTTACAAGTATACTTTTTCTTCTCATTTAATAAACTTTATTGGTGATACTATGAAAATCATTAACAAATTTAGATCATATATATTAGAAGATGAATTTTCCATGAATGTCTATAAAGATAAAATAGATATTATAAATTATACAACTATTGGACAAATAGATACCAATAAAATGATTATTTATTATGATGGTGGGACAATCATAATAAATGGTAAAAATTTAACTTTATTAAAAATGCTTGATGACGAAATATTAATATCAGGATTAATAAATAATATCGAGTTAAAATGAATAATAACTTTTTTGATAAATTTAAAAGCAAAATAAAGTTAAATATAAAGGGTAAAAAAATTGAACGTTTTCTTCAAAAATTAATCGTTAACCAAATCAATTTATATGATGTAAAAAAAATAAATAGAGATGAAGTAAATATTGTCATATCAAAACAAGATTATCTTAAAGTTTATAAATTAAAATCGATATATGAACTAAATATCATCGATGGATATGGTTTTATAAAAATAAAAAAAGTTGCCAAAATAAATTCTTTACTTATCTTCTTTTTAATTATAGGCATAATATCCTTATACATCTTATCAAAAGTCACCTTTAGTATTGATATTATTCACACATCACCTAAAGTAAGACAATTTATTATGGATGAACTTAATAAAAATGGTATTAAATTAAAGACCTTTAAAAAAAGTTATAATGAATTACAAAAAATAAAAGACAAAATACTTGAGGATAATAAAAATACTATAGAATGGTTAGAAATAGAAAGTATAGGTACTAAATATATTGTAAGATTAGAAGAAAGAAAAATAAAAGAAGAAAATAAAACTTATGATAAACAAAATGTTGTTGCAACTAAAGATGCTATTATCAAAAGAATAGAAGCATCAAATGGTCAAATTGTGAAAGAAATAGATAGTTATGTTCGTAAAGGTGATGTTGTTATAAGTGGTAATATTATGCTTAATGATCAAATCAAAGATACGATTAAAGCAGATGGCACTATTTATGGTGAAGTATGGTATCAAGTTAAAGTAAGTTATCCACTTGTCTATAAAGAAAGTCATGAAACAGGAAAAAGTAAAAAAACTTTGGTTTTCCACTTTTTAAATAAAGAATTTAGTCTAAATAGTTATAAAAATAAAAAGGTAACTAGTAAAGTATTAATGAAACACCCTTTTTTACCAATTTTTTTAACTTTTGAAGAACAAAAAGAGGTAAAAGTCATAGATGAGGTGTATACTATAGATGAGGCCATAAAAAAAGCTGAAGAAAAAGCCTATAATGAATTAACAAGTAAACTAAATGACAAGGAAAAAATATTGACATCAAAAAATTTGAAAGTTGATATAAATGATAGTAAAATAGAATTAGACATTTTTTTCTCCGTTTATGAGGATATAACAGGATACGAAAAAATAGATGAAATAATAGAGGAGTGATGCCTATGTTTAAAAGTGCCATAACAGAAATATTTAATAATGTATGGCCTTTACTCGTAATTGTTTCGGTAATTATTATATCACTTAGAGTTGCATATATAATCAAATATAAAATAAAATTTACTTTTTATAAAGAAATACTTATGTTTGGTTTTATTATGTATGTTTTGTGTTTATTCTATGTTGTAACTTTTCAAGATGTAAACTGGTCTACTTCTAATTATATACCTTTTAAAGAAATGTTTAGGTACACAATAGGTAGTAGAATGTTTTTTAAAAATGTTATTGGTAATATGCTCATGTTTGTTCCTTTTGGTTTCTTTGTTGCCTATTTTTTGAAACTAAATAAAGCAAGGTATATTTTCCTCTTATCAGCGCTTGTATCAGTAACCATTGAAACAATTCAAAAAAGTATTGGCAGAGTTTTTGACGTTGATGATATTATTTTAAATATTATAGGTGGTATAGTTGGTTTTCTTCTTTTTAAATTAATATATTTTTTAAAAGCAAAAAGCCCAGAATTCTTGAAAAAAGATATTATTTATAATATAATAATTGTAGTAATTATGGTTTTAATGATTGCTTATATGTTTGGTATAATAGGAGATTTTGTATGAATAATGTAGAAGTATTTAATGAATATCATGATGATGTTAAAGAAATAGATACCATAAAAGAACTTATTGCGTTTGCCATTAAATATGAAAAATTAGAAAAACTAGAATTTAATATTATTTTGGTAGATAACACTTATATCCATAATTTAAATTTAAATTATAGGCATATCGATAGACCAACTGATGTTATTACCTTTGCTTTAGAAGATGATAAAATTGTAAGTATGCCAAATGATTATCGTGTTCTTGGTGATATTTATATATCTATTGATAAAGCAAAAGAGCAAGCAGAGGAATATGGACATAGTTTTTTAAGAGAAATTTGTTTTTTAACGATACATGGCTTTTTACATCTTTTAGGATATGATCATATGACTAAAGAGGATGAAAAGGTTATGTTTAAGGAACAGGAGGATATTTTAAATGGATTCGGTATCACGCGATAAATTAAAAAAAAGGGGAATGAAAAGATTTATAAACAGTTTTAAATATTCAGCTGCTGGTTTAAAATATGCATATAAGTATGAACAAAGTATGACGATTCATGTACTTGCAACTATCATTGTTATTGTAGCAGGTATCCTTTTAAAAATATCCTTTTTTGAATGGCTTGTATGTTTTATTTTATTTGGTCTTGTTATGGCAACAGAACTTATTAATACTTCGATTGAAGCTGTCGTTGATTTAGCTTGTCCTAAAATACATCCTCTTGCTAAGATTGCTAAAGATACGGCATCAGCTGCGGTTTTTGTGTTTTCCGTTGTAGCGGCTATTAGTGGCTTACTTATTTTTATTCCCAAAATAATAGCTTTATTTTAAAAATGATAAGGGTGGTTAATAATGTTTGAAAAATTAGTTAACATATTAGATAAATCTTATGCACCATATTCCAAGTTTCGAGTTTCAGCTATTGTCCTTATGAACGATGGAACAGAATTTCAAGGTGTAAATATCGAAAATGCGTCTTACGGGGCTTCTCTTTGTGCGGAAAGGAGCGCTATTGCAAGTGCTGTTAGTAAGGGATATACGAAAGGTGATTTTGATAAATTATATATTCTATGTGGTGATAGTAAGAGCATAAGTACGTGTTGTTTCCTATGTAGACAAGTAATTACAGAATTTTTTTCTAAGGATTCGGTTATAACTTGTTTTGACAAAACAGGAAATTATAAAGAATTTACCGTTAGTGAGTTATGCCCATATCCATTTGATGCTGAGGATTTACAATGAAAACAGGTTTTATTGGCTTAATAGGAAGACCTAATGCAGGTAAATCCACCTTAATTAATAGTATTATTGGTAGTAAAATTGCTATTACATCTGATAAACCACAGACAACGAGAAACATCATTCAAGGTATCTATAATGATAAAGAATCACAAATGGTTTTTATCGATACACCAGGTATTCATAAACCAACCCATAAATTAGGCTCTTATTTAAATAAAGAAGCTTATTATAGTATGGAAGATGCTGATGTTTTACTTTTTCTTACGGATGTAACTAGCGAACTCGGTAAAGGCGATAAATACATTTTAGAAAAACTTCAAAATGTTCAAAAAGATGTTATCTTAGTTTTAAATAAAATAGATAAAATACCTAAAGAAAAGATTCTTTTAAAAATCGATGAATATAAAGACTTATATGATTTTAAAGAAATTGTTCCTATATCAGCTTTAAAAAAAGATAATATTGATACACTTTTAAACATATGTAAAAAATATTTAAAAGACGATATTAAATATTTTGAAGATGGCATGATTACTAATAAACCTACCGAATTTTTAATATCGGAAATTATAAGGGAAAAGGTTTTATTATTAACAGAAGAAGAAGTACCTCATTCTGTTACCTGTATTATTGAAAAAATTGAAAAGAGTAAAAATAGTTTAAATATTATTGCATCAATCATCGTCGATAGAGATTCACTTAAAAAGATTATTGTTGGAAAAGGTGGCGCTAAAATTAAACAAATTGGGACCCTTGCTAGAAAAGAAATAGAAACGCTTACCGGCAAAAAGGTCTATTTAGATTTACTAGTTAAAACTATCAAAAAATGGCGTGATCAAGAAAAATATTTGTCAGAATTTGGATTCAATGATTTTGCATCATAAGTATAAAAAATTTATAAGTTAATCATTATAAAGTAGGAAGGTGATTAACTTATGAAAAAAGAATTATTATGGGATTTATTTAGAGCAACAGGTAAAATTGAATATTATTTAAAATATAAACAACTAAAGAAAGAAGGAAAATAGTGGAAGTAATGGAAGGAAAAAAATATAAACATTTTAAAGGACATATTTATAAGGTTTTAAAAATCGCCAAAGATAGTGAAGATTTAAAACCTTTAGTTGTTTATGAAAATGTTCAAAATGGTGAAGTATGGGTTCGACCTTTATCTGAATTTGTTTCTTTAGTTGATAAAAATAAATACCCAGAAGCATGTCAAGAATATAGGTTTACTTTAATTGATTGAAGAAATAGAAGGAATTATTGTATCTGAAACTGACTATGGTGAAACAAGTAAAATCTTACATTTATTAACAAAAAAATATGGGCTTATTGGGGTTATATCAAAAGGATGTAAAAAGTTAAAAAGTGATCTTCGTAGTGTAAGTAGTAAACTTACATATGGCAAGTTTAATCTTTTCTATAAAGAAAATAAATTATCCAATTTGATTAGTTGTGATGTTATGGATTCTTTTAAAAATATTATGCTCGATATGGAAAAAATTAGTTATGCTTCTTTTTTACTTGAATTAGCAAGTCAAGTTGCTAAACAAAATATGGGTAATATCGTATATGATGATTTAATAAGTGCCTTAAAAAAAATAAACGAGGGTTTTGATCCTCTTGTTATAACCAATATTGTCGAACTTAAGTTTTTAGATCTTTTAGGTGTTATGCCTTTTTTAGATGGTTGTGTTGTCTGCAAGCGCAAAACCGGTATTGCAACTATATCAAGCTATAGAGGTGGATATTTATGTCAAAATCATATAGGGAATGAGAAAATTGTCGATGAACAAACGATCAAATTGCTTCGAATGTTTTATTATGTTGATATAGATAAAATTTCGAAACTTGATATACAAGATAAAATAAAATATGAGATTAATAAGTTTTTAGATGAATATTATGATCGATATACAGGTCTTTATTTAAAATCAAAATCTTTTATTAAATTAATAGAAGGATAGGTGTAACGATGAAATATAGATTTTTAATTATACCATTTATAACATTAATGATAACGCAAATAGTTAAATTTACCATCGAAACGATTAAAGCTAAAAAAGTTGATTTTTCAAGACTTTTTAATGGTAATGGTGGTATGCCTAGTTCTCATACAGCTTTTACGTCATCACTTACGTTTGCTATAGGTATCGATAGTGGTTTTACATCACCTCTTTTTGCAGCATGTTTAGTTTTCACGATTATTGTTGCATATGATGCCATGGGACTTCGAATGGAAAGTGGTAAACAGGCGGCTCAAATAAATTTACTGATGCAAAAAAGTCATATCAATGGGACTATTCCCTTAAAGGAAATGATAGGTCATAAACCTTTAGAAGTTTTAGTAGGTTTTCTTTTTGGAATTCTATCAGCTTTTATACAAATGTCTTTTTTAACTTGATAATAACGAAAGTTTATATTAAAATAAAGTAGAGATGAGGTAAATATATGGAAAAATTAACAATGGATAAATTAGTTAACCTATGTAAAAATTATGGTTTTATTTTTCAGGGAAGCGAAATCTATGATGGCCTTGCAAATACATGGGATTATGGTCCTGTTGGTATGGAACTTAAAAACAATGTTAAAAAATTATGGCACCAAAGATTTATTCAAGAAAATGATAATAGTTATGGTATAGATGCGGCGATTTTAATGAATCCCAAGGTTTGGGAAGCATCTGGTCATACAACTAGTTTTTCAGATCCTTTACTTGACTGTAAAAATTGTAAAACAAGACATCGTGCTGACAAATTAATTGAAGGGTTTACAGATGAAATCAATCCTGATACCTTAACTGATGAGGAGATGGTTAAATATATAAACGACCATCATATTCCTTGTCCAAAATGTGGTAAAACTGATTATACAGATATAAGAGAATTTAATTTAATGTTTGAAACAAATAGGGGCGTTGTTAAAGATAAAACCGGTTTAGTTTATTTAAGACCTGAAACAGCCCAAGGGGAATTTGTCAATTTTTTAAATGTTCAAAGAACTATGCGTGCCAAGATTCCTTTTGGTGTAGGTCAAATTGGTAAAGCCTTTCGTAATGAAATTACACCTGGAAATTTTACTTTTCGAACGATTGAATTTGAACAAATGGAACATCAGTTATTTTGTAAAGAGGGAACAGATAGTGCCTTTTATCAAACATATAAAGAAAAGGCTATGCGTTTTTTAAATGATTTAGGAATAAAGCAAGA
>CANQDH010000053.1 GCA_947591565.1 uncultured Bacilli bacterium
GCTGAGCAATAGTGTGATTTACAACTGCATTAATTTCATCTTCCGAAATAAATGTTCCTTGAACACGAAGTGGTGTATTCTCACCCATTGGTAAAAATAACATATCACCTTTTCCAAGTAATTTTTCAGCACCAGCCATATCAAGAATCGTTCTAGAGTCAATTTGTGATGAAACAGCAAAAGATATACGTGATGGAATATTAGCCTTTACAACACCTGTAATAACATCTGTAGATGGTCTTTGAGTTGCAACAATTAAATGAATACCTGCTGCTCTTGCCATTTGTGTAATACGCATAATAGAGTCTTCTACTTCTTTAGCAGCTACTAACATCAAATCAGCAAGTTCATCAATAATAACAACGATGAAAGGCATTTTTCGAAGTTTTTCACCACCGGACATATTAGCATTTTTCTTATCAATCATACTATTATATCCTTCAATGTTTTTAACACCATTTTCACTAAAAGTATCATATCTATTTTCCATTTCAACGACAATTTTCTTTAAAGCGATATTCGCTTTTTTAGCATCAGTAACAACTGGTGCAAGTAAATGTGGAACACCATTGTACATAGAAAGTTCTACCTTTTTAGGATCAACTAAAACAAGTTTTACTTCATCAGGTTTAGTGCGCATTAAAATAGAAACAATAATACTATTAATACAAACAGATTTACCAGATCCAGTAGAACCAGCAACTAAAAGATGTGGTGTTTTATTTATTTCACAAAAGACAGGACTACCCATGATACTTTTACCAAGTACAACTAGTAATTTACTATTTTCTTTATCTTTTGGTACTTTTTCTAATATTTCTCGAACTGTAACCATAGCAATCGATTTATTAGGTATTTCAACGCCTATTGTTCTTTTTCCAGGAATTGGTGCTTGTATTCTAACATCTTTTGCACCTAAAGCAAGGGCAATTTCTCTATTAATACTAAGAATTTTACTTACCTTTGTTCCAGCCTTAACTTCCATTTCATATTGTGTAACAGCTGGTCCAATATTAGCAGCAACAACTTTCGCTTCAATGTTAAAATCATGAAAAACCTGTTCTAAAATAGGTATATTATTTTTAATTAAAGTCGTATTATCTTTATCATTACTCTTTTGGCCTTTATTTAATAATGTAATAGGCGGATGAATATATCCCGTACTATCTAAGGCCTCATATAGTTTATTAACTTCCAAATTAGGTTTTTCTGTTGGAAGTTCTTCCTTTATAACTTCAGGTACTTCTTCTTTTTCATCACTAGCATGAATAAGTTCATCCATACTTGATACAACAATTTTTTTATCAGCTTCCTTTTTGGGTTTTTCTTTATGCATTTCTTCTTTAGCCTTTTGAAGGCCATTTTTAGCTTTATTAGATACTTTTTTCATAATATCAAAAATAGACATACCCGTAAACATAACGATGCCACATGCAACAAGAGCTATAACAACGATACGTGTTCCATTAATATCAAATAAACTTGTAAAAAGAAGTGAAAATAAGGCACCTATAATTCCACCACCACTAACATCTCTTAAGACTTTCGTTGATGCAATAAAATTATCAATGGTTTCTGATAAAACAGCGCCTGCTTCTAAATTGTTTTTTATTAAGTAATCCGTATGTGAAAACACTAAAGCAGAAATAATTAAAATATATAGTCCTATTAACTTAAAAGTATAAAATTTAACACATTCTCTTTTTAACATCATATAAAGTCCAACAATTAATAGGGCAATTAAAAAAATTAAGTACCAACTTCCACATAAAAAAATAGAAAAAGCTTTTATGATTCTGCCTACTGGTCCATATGTCCCAAAACCTATAATTGATAAAATAATTAAAATGATGCCTATAAAAAAATTTCTATATTCATTGTTTGTTTTCTTTTCTTCTTTTCTTTTTTTCTTCTTGGCCATATAGTACCTCCCTACATCCATTATAAGTATATCATACTAAATGAGTAAAATTCAAAAATTTTTTATTTATATTTAGTTTTTTGTTTGTATTTTATGAAATTTTTTGATGTTTATATTTACATAAATAAAAAAAGAATAATTATACTGTCTATTCTTTATTTATAAGATTTAAAAGGTTTATCTTGAATAAATCTTTATCAGAATGTTCTTTTGAAATCATAACACCTTTATATGTTTCTAATTCAGATTGATGTCCTTCTGATAAAATATCAAAGGGATCTAATCTATCAAGTACAACTGTTTTTTGATTTAAATAAACATGATAAGTTAATTTTATATCACCATGAACTTTAGAAAACATAACATCAGTTGGTAATTTTAATTCATATGTAACTGTTCCTTTTTCTTGATTGGTAGCAATCAATTTGCCTAAAAATTTGCCATCTTTTAATGAGGGATAATATTCAAAATAAAGTTTTTTGAAGGCCAGCATATTGTATTTTTTGAGTGAGCGCTCTAATTTTTTGAATTCATTTTCATTTACATATTCAAACAAATACATTTCACGCATTATCTATCCCTCCTATCGTAATAATGATAACACAATTATATATTAAAGTCAAACGAAAAAAAGGTGTTTTACACCTTTTATTGTGGACAGTTTACGCCAACTTCACAAGTATTTCCAGTTAAAGAATATCCTTGAGAAATTAAAGTTGCATCAGCTTGACTCTTACTCCATTTTGTATCAATATTTCCAGAAATATACTCACGAGTTCTACTTCTGTAATATGTAACTTTTGTCGTAACAGGAGTTTCAACTGTTTTGGTAACTTGTTTTTCACCAACTTTTACTTTTACAGTGCCATATACTGGTACTTCTCGATAAGCTGTATAAGCTTCTTTCGTTGTTCCTGTTTGACCTTGACCATACACTGGTACTTCTCGATAAGCTGTATAAGCTTCCTTTTTTGTTCCTGTTTGTTTTGTTTCATATACTGGTACTTCTCGATAAGCTGTATAAGCTTCTTTCGTTGTTCCTGTTTGTTTTGTTTCATAAACAGGTTCTTCTTTATAAGCTGTGTATGGAACTTTTTTTGTTCCAGTTTTTTGTTTTTCATAAATAGGCTCTTTTTTGTAAGCTGTATAAGCTTCCTTTTTATATGTTACTTTTGGAACAACTTTACATGTATCGGTACAATCAAAATCATATCCAGAATTAACAGGTACATCTCTATAAGCTGTATATGGAACATCTTTGTAACCAACTATAACATCTTTATAAACATCTTCTTCTTTATAAGCTGTATAGGCAACTTTCTTTGTTCCTGTTTGTACCTGACCATATACTGGTACATCTCTATAAGCTGTATAAGCTTCTTGTTTTGTTCCTGTTTGTACCTGACCATATACTGGTACATCTCTATAAGCTGTGTAGGCTTCCTTTGTTGTTCCCGTTTGTACCTGACCATATACTGGTACATCTCTATAAGCTGTATAAGCTTCCTTTTTTGTTCCTGTTTGTACTTGTCTATCCTCATAAATAGGTTCTGTTGTTGTTACAGTATCTGTTTTGGTAGTTGTTTCTTCAACAACTTTAGTTTCAACTTGTCTATAGTCAGTAGATGTTATAACGTTTTTAGTCCATGCAGACCATTCACCATAATCTCCCCATTTACCATTTGTAACCTTAACATATTCATACATATATTCTTTGGCAGGTATTGATGGTTGTGGATTTGATGGTTGTGGATTTGATGGTTTTGATGATTGTTGTTGAACAGGTGTTTCTGGAACTTTTTCTGGTTCTTTCTCACAAACATCTCCATCACAATAATCATAACATCCTAAATGTACTAATAAGTAGTCTTCTTGTTCACCACATTTTAAATTAATTTTTAAAATGTATTCATCACTCATTTTAGTCATTGAAACATAGGAATCAATTAAATCACATTGATTACCTTTACTATCAACAAAAGGTAAAATGATATTTTTATCTAACATTTCTGATAAAGTCATTTTAACTTCTTGACCAACATTTTGTGGTAATCTTGGTGTTGTGAAATAACTTACAGCAGCATTTTTCATGTCATTAACATTATTGTTAAAAATTTGATCATATAATGGTGTAAACGCTTTCTTCACACTACTTTTCATTGGAAATAACCATATTAATAAAAATATGAAAATACCAACAAACAAAATTTGAATTATGAAATCTCTTAGAGTAAAACTGTCTTTTCTTTCTTCGTACATACTAATTCCCCCTTCAATTTGTGTCATATATTATCACTAAGTTTTTCTTTTGTCAAGCATTTTTTGAAATTTTTTTAATTTTTGTTTCAAACAAAAGACGATTTGTATGATATCACTTTATATTTAATTTGTCAATCTTTAAATTAACTATAGTACAACCTATGTTATATGGAAATAATTTATAACCCAAAACATATTTATTTATCCTTAGAGTATCATGGATACAGTTTTTGATAATACCACTTCCAATGCCATGTATAATTACAACTATATCATTTTTAAGTTTAACATTGTCATTAATAAAATCATTTGTAGCAACACGGGCACTTTCTCTATCAAAACCGTGCAAATCAAGTTTTGGATAATTATCTATAAAAATAACGTCATTTAATGTCATAATATCATCCCCATAACATTATACCACAAAATAAATAAAAATTGACCCAGGGCTTCATAGGTTTCCTAAGTACTAATCAATGTAAATATATAAGATATTAATCTCGCTGTCAACTAAATTTTAACCGTTTTATCATAGATTTTATTTTATATCAATTCTTAAAAAATCTATTTCACTTAATTTTATAAAGTTATTAAGGATTAATTTTTACAATAAATTTCGATAACACTATCTTCTTTTGGTTTTCTTAACCTTATATTTTTAAGTTCTAGTATTTATTCTCTATATCTTAATATATTATCATCTGTAATGATTATGTGGGAAAAACTTCATAATCTTTATCTAATATTGGTCTTTTCCACGGATACTTGCTTGCGTCCCAATCTCATTTGGGATAAATAAGATGTGGTGGTAAACTTAAAGTAGACAATGAGAGGGGTAATGTAGAAAATGAATTAATTTATAAAATATTATTTTTAAAATACTTATTTGCAATTTACTTTATTTCTTCTAACATTTTTCCTTTTAGTTTGTCTATATCAGTAAAAAAAACTTTTATTCCTCTATTATGAAGTTTCATTAAATTATTAAAATTTTTGAGTATTATTTTTTCTAATTTTTCAGGAACTCTAGCTGGTTTACCATCTACTGTATGTACATGATCTATGTATTTTTCTAAAGTTGGAAAAGCATTTTGCAATAAAATAACTGAATTTTCATCAAAGATTTTCTCAATTAATATTGTATTACAAAAACCATATTTTTCTATCTTCTTATCAACTATTTTTTTATATTTATCAAATTTAGAACTAATTGGAATAAACCATAAAATGTCTTCATCTTTGATTGTAAAATAAGTGGGCCTTTTCTTTCCTCTTTCATGGTTTTGCATTAAATTTTCATCATTAACAACATCAAAATATTTATCTTTGATGTGATATAAATAACCTGTTTTTATTTCCACTGTCATCAACTCCATAAAAAGTATACCATAAGGCAAAAGAAAACTCCATCATATGATGAAGTTATTCTACATTTTCAACCGGGATCATTTATTACTCGCTAGCCACCCGGAAGCGAGAAACATTGTCGACCGGGATTATTTATTACTCGCTAGCCACCCGGAAGCGAGAAACATTTTCACACTTTTTCAAGTGCAATATAAATATACTATATTTTTATGAAAATGTCAAATAGTATATATTAATAGTATATTCAAAATTATAATTTTCTATAACATTTTAGTGATTTCATCTTGTTCTTTATTTTTTGTGTTGTTAATTCAATATGGTATTCAAAATTGTTTACAAAGTCTCCCAAGAAATTAATGAATAATAATGATTCAAATTACCATCATATATTTCTAGTTTTGGATTATGCTTATACTTTATTTTAATATTAAACATATTTTTCCTTACAAGGGTTATCACAATCTTTAATTGTTGCCTCATCACTATTTGAAAAACTATCAATCACCATATTCTTTGCTTCTCGCGTATAAACTGCAATTAAACTGTTACATCTATTATTATCTCTATCATTACGAAAGTATTCTGAAATTACCAAATCAATATTCATTTTAGGATATAATTCTTCTAACCATAATAGAAAATAAATTATATCTTCAAATTTATTAAAGATACCTTTTTGAATACAATTAATATTAATATTTAAAACATTAGCTATTTCTAAAAGCCTATCCTCTTTTGGACATCTTTCACCACTTTCGTATCTTGTCATTACTCTTCTTTTATTTTCACCGCCCATTCCTAACTTTTCTGCAGCCTCTTATTGTGTGCGTTTTTTATATTCAAAGATTTTTTTAAGATATAAATAAAATATCATTATCATAACTTATTAGACTGAATGAACAAAAGTCAAAATAAATTTTGACCTAAATGCCACTGGCATTTTTGAGTGCTTCACTGAAGCTTATGCTTCTCCA
>CANQDH010000054.1 GCA_947591565.1 uncultured Bacilli bacterium
AGAAGTTAAGCAAAATACTCTTTACGTAAATTAAAACTACTTACCTGTTTTCTTTAGTAAGTAGTTTCTTTGAACATATTTAATATCACTAATCATATCATCAAAAATCGTTTGAATATGAAAATTTTTATCCATAGGTCATCTCCTCACTACTAATCTAACACATATTGATTTTTAAATGTTGCAATTCGACAAAACTAGATAATTCTTTTCACAAATATATAATAAGGATACAATATTTAAAAATATATGGAATTTTTTCATATTTTATAGTATAATGTTTTAAGGTGGTAGAAGTGAGATATCCAAACAACCTAGTTAAAAAATATACAAGTGAAGTTAACTATAAAAACCGTGGTATGAATTTGGAAGATGATTTAAATAGTACCAATAAATATTATTTTACCGAAAATATCGCTATTATTTATAAAAAGCCAACACCTATCACGATAGTTAAAGTAGATTACAAATCAAGAGAAGATGCCGTTATTAAAGAAGCCTACTTTAAGACGCCTTCAACGACAGATTATAATGGCGTATATAAAGGCAAATATATCGACTTTGAAGCTAAAGAAACAATCAATAATAAATATTTTCCTCTTCGTAATATTCATAAACATCAAATTGAACATTTAAGAAAAGTATTAGATCATGGTGGTATTGCTTTTTTGATTATACGTTTTACGAAACTTAATGAAACATATTTTATAGAAGCAGGAAAATTCATTCAATTTGTTGATAATGGCAAAAGGCAATCGGTTCCAATCGATTATATAAAAGAAAATGGTTATCTACTTCATGAAAAATATAATCCTAGATTAGACTATTTAAAAATCATTGATAATATTTATTTTAAGGAGGATAAGTATGAAAAACATTAAAGAAAAATTAAAAAAGAAGAAAGAAAATAAACAATCTGATATAAAAGTTGAAAAAATTCAAACAGATAAACCTAAAAAGAAACATCAGGGTAAAAAAAGAGCTAAAAATATTTTCAAAATATTACTCATTATATTTGCATGTGGCTTTATGGCTTTTATTATTTTGGCTGGTCTTTTTCTTTGGTCGATTGTTAAAAATGCTCCTGAATTTAATCCTAATAATTTATATCAGTCCGAATCATCTATTTTATATGATTCCGAAGGAAAAATAATTGCCAAACTTGGAACTGAAAAACGTGAAAAAATTTCTTTTGAAGAGATGTCCGAAGTTTTGGTAGACGCTATTATTGCAACAGAAGATTCAAGGTTCTTTCAACATAATGGTTTTGATTTACCAAGATTTTTAATGGCTAGTCTTGGGCAAGTTTTAGGCCATAGTGATGCTGGTGGTGCTTCTACTTTAACGATGCAAATTTCGAAAAATAATTTTAGTTCAACAGAATCTCATGGTATTGAAGGTATCAAAAGAAAATTCACAGATATTTATATGTCAATCTTCCAAATTGAAAAAAATTATACGAAAAAAGACATATTTGAATTTTATGCCAATTATAACTTCTTAGGTGGTACAACGGTTATTAATGGTGGTGCTTATGGAGTTGAACAAGCTTGTTTAACATACTTTGGTAAAAGTGCTAAAGACGTCAACCTTGCTGAAGCGGCGATGATTGCTGGGCTCTTTCAAGCTCCAAATGGGTATGATCCATACTTATATCCCGAAGATGCTGAAGATAGAAGAGAAACCGTTCTTTACTTAATGGAAAGACATGGTTATATTACACATGAAGAATATGAAATTGCGAAAAAGATGACCATCGATAAATTAATCCTTAAAGAACATGAATCAACAGGCGGTGAATATCAACAATTTATTGATATGGTGGCAAAGGACATTGAAAACGAATATGGACTCGATCCTTATTCAACACCAATGGAAATATATACAACGATGGATAGAACAAAACAAGACCATATTAATAGTGTCATGGCTGGAACACAAAGCCCTGTTACGGGACTTACTTATGAATGGGAAAATGATGTCGTTCAAGCTGGTATTTCCGTTATAGATGTCAAAACAGGGGCTATGGTAGCTGTTGGTGGTCGTAGACCAAAAGAAACTGATGATTTAAGAATTACAAATTTTGCGACCGATATTGAAAATCAAATAGGTTCAACGGCTAAACCTTTATATGATTATGGACCTGGTATTGAATTTGAAAACTGGTCTACTTATACTCCATTTACAGATGAACCACACGGATATAGTGATGGTAAGAAAATTTACAACTGGAATCATACCTTTAATGGCTTTTTAACTTTAAGAGAAGCAGTCGTTGGTTCTTGGAATATTCCGGCTTTAAAAGCCTTCCAAAGTCAAAATAAAAACAACATTCAAAAATTTGTTCTAGGGCTTGGATTATCACCTGACCTTTCTGAAGGCGTGCTATATGAATCACATGCTCTAGGTGGTTATAATGGTGAATCTCCTCGTACATTATCTGCTGCATATGCTGCTTTTGCAAATGGTGGTTACTATATAAAACCATATAGCTACACTAAATTTATTTTACGTGATACAGGTGAAGTAGTAGAAAATAAAATTCAAAAAACAAGAGCCATGAGTGAAGAAACAGCTTATATGATTGCTGATGTCCTTGTTTCAACAGGAAAAAGTGCTCTTGGTCGATATTCATATGTAAATGGTGTTACTTTCGGTGCTAAAACAGGTACATCTAACTTTGACGATAGAGATTTTGAAATATATCATTATCCATCAAATGCTGTAAATGATATTTGGGTTGCTGGTATTTCACCTGACTACTCTATTGCTGTATGGTATGGATATGAATACAAATCTGAAGATTACTATAATGTTATAAGTAGTGGTCAAAATTCAAGAATATTCCAAGCTGCTGCTCAAGGTATATTCACAAATAAAAATTCTAAATTTGTTAAACCTGCTGGTGTTATAGAAGTCCAAGTTGAAAAAGAAACATATCCAGCTATGCTTCCTAGTGAGTTTACCCCTAAAGATAAAATTGTGACCGAATTGTTTAAAAAAGATACAGAACCTACGGAAGTATCTCAAAGATATAGTAAACTTGAAAATGTAACTGATTTAGCGTACAAAATTGACAATAATAAAATTATGTTGTCATGGGAACCAATCGCAACACCTCAAGCTATTGATATGAATTATTTAAATGAATATTTCAAAATATATACAGATGAAGAACATCGAACTAAACGTTTAAATGAAAGACTTGCGTATAACGCTAGCAATATAGGTGATTTAGTATATAATGTATATTTAAAAGATGATAGTGGAAATCTTACTTTACTAGGTTCAACTAAAGAAGCAAAATATGAAGTACCTTTAGAAAACAATAAAAATTATACTTTCGTTGTTAAAAGTAGTTATACAATATTTAAAGACAATATGAGCGATGGTGTTGAAATAGAAATCAAAGATGATGATTTACTTAAAATTGAAATATCGATGATAGGCGATTCTACAATGTCATTAAATGTTGGTGAAAATTTTGTTGATCCCCTTATTAAAGTTACCGAAAATGGTAATGACGTTACAAGCAAGGCTACAGTTAAAACAACTATCGTGAGAAAATCAGATAATAAAACAGTTGAAAAAGTTGATACTTCCAAAGAAGAGGTATTTACTATCACTTATGAAATAACATATAAAGGACAAAACAAAAAATTTGTTAGAACCGTAGCTATATTTAGCTTACCTCCAACAAATGATTCACCAGATGATCAAAACAATCAAGGAACAAACAGTTAGTTTGCTCCTTTTTCAATAGGAATTAATATTTTAACCATGGTCCAACTTCCCTCTTCAGAATTATATTCCATAGTGGCTTTGTGAGCATTTAAAATTTCTTTAGAAAGCGAAACACCTAGACCAGTTCCATTTTTCTTAGTTGTAAAAAAAGGTTCACTTATTTTTTTCAAAACGTCAGCATTTATACCACAGCCATTATCTTCAACAATCGTTTGAAAATAGCCGTTTTCTATAAATGTCTTAACTTCTATCATGGCATCTTTCTTATCCATGGCCTCGATACTATTTTTGATAATATTTGTAAATACTTGTGTTAAGCGGTTATAATCACCATTAATATAGATTTCATCATCAAGAAGACACAAATTACACCTTATTTTCTTATTTTTAAATATCGATTCAAAACTATCAACAACATCTTCAATTAACAAATTAATATCCATAGGCTCTTTAACAAATTTTTCTTTATTCATACATAAAAAATCTTGTAATAAAACTAAAGTTTTATCTATTTCTGATTTAATAATAGGAATATATTTTTCAACCTGTTTATTATCTTTAGTATCAAGCATATCTAAATAACCTTTACAAACAGCAAGAGGATTTTTAATTTCGTGTGTTATTTTAAATAAAGATGTTCTAATTTGTTTTTCTTTTTCTAACTTCTTAATGGACATATGATATTTCATAATATCTTCGCCCTTATTTAATAATATCAAAGCAAAAATAGTAATAATTAAAGCATTTAATCCTAATAATATCGTTCTAAATACAATTTCACCTACTGGATTAGTAGTTGTTAAAGATAACATAATTATCGTAAAAAGAACTTTTAATACCATTAATAATACTAAAAAATAAGGAAATTTTTCTTTTTTCGAATTAAAAAAGAAACTAAGCGCTAAATATAATATATATTCTATGAATAGTAATGGCAAATTAAAATGATAAACCATATAATCATATATAATTAAAATAACCGATAACAAGCTAATAGTAAAATAATCTTTTTTATAATAAGCAATAATTAAAGGTGCTACAACAATAATAATGGAAGAATAATGAAGAACTACTCCAAATTTTGTAATTAAAAATAAAGACGTTAATAATGTAATGTTATAAACAAATCCATTTTCACCCTTGCCTATATTTGTATTATATGCTACATAAAATAAATATAAAGTTAAAGGAAATGTAATTAATATAAAATTTATAAGTAATATTTCAAAAAAATTCACTATATCACCCTTTCGACAATATCTTACAAAAAAACAATGTTGAAAAATGTCGAAAAATGTGTGAGTAAAGAAAAAAGTGGCCTAAAGTCACTTTAATTTATCAATATTTCTTTTAAGGTTTTATTAATGATTTAGATATTGTTATTACTGGACGAATTCCATAAGCGTTAGTAGTAACAAAATCGTAATGTAATAAACCATTGCAATGTACAACCCACATATATTTTGTGCTTCCAAAAACTGGACTAGAGGTCCAATAACCAGATCCACTATGATTTCCAGTAGCAGAATTCAAACAGCCCATACTACTACAAGTTCTATGCGTTCTATCATACAACCATGCATATTGACATCCAGTTTCTGTACAAATAGACCCATTACCTGTTGAAGGCTCGTTGCCTAAATCATTAAAATAAAATCTTTTATTGATATCGCTCGTTTGGGAATCAAAACCCATCGTATTAGTTGGATCAACGATCTCAGCCACCTCATCGGCAGTAATTAATCTTGAATTTAAACTTTTATTCCAATTTTGTGTATCACTTTCTAGTTGAGTTTTTACTTCTGTCATTTCAATATTTGAGTTTACATTCCATATTAATTTATCAGTTGTATTATGGTCTAATATCATGGTATATTTTTCATCTTCATCATTATATGCATACCATTTCATACAGCCAGCCTTTGTTCCTGTATCACTTTTGACATTTTCACTTGTACATTTATTTGTTAAATTAGTTGGGTCCAAATAAACAATAGCCTCAACACCTGTATATCTTATATCTTTTGGTGGTGTTTCTTTTGTTACGCCACTTTCTATCAATATAGTTTGTTCTATTCCGATGTTTTCTAAAGCATCTCTTACTTTTATCCTATGTTCACCTATTGTTTTAAATTCGCATATATTTGATGTTTGCCAAACACCATCACAATTATATGCTTCATCATGTAACTGAGTATTTTCATCATTTATAGTTATGGTTACATTACCCATATTTATTGATATCGTATATGTTGGTCCTGTTTTATCTATCTTCCTACTACTTCCAGTTGCATATCCCTTATTACCGCTTTCATCATAGGTATAGGCTTCGATATTCCCTTGTTCATTAAAAGTAATGACTATTTCACTATCTATTACTTGATACCAAGTATTTGCTTTTATTGTTGTTAAATTTTCTTGTGAACCAGTGCATACTGGTGTATCTCCCGTTTCGCAATTTGTTGCACTTATATTTGTACTTACATCAACACTTGTTTTAAGATAATGTTTAGCGTTTTCAACTCCTGTATCATCATAAGTAATAGTTGCTTCATCTTTATATACATATCCATTTACAGATTCTATTTTTATATTTGATGCATTATATCCTTGCCATGTTATAACTGGTATATTTATATCTCTGACAATTTCTTCTCCTGTTAAACATGGACTTGTTTTATTTTCTCCATTATCTATGGCACATACTTCATAATATATATG
>CANQDH010000055.1 GCA_947591565.1 uncultured Bacilli bacterium
AAGAGAAATTCTTATTGGAAGATCCTATGAAGAATTTATAAAATATACAAATAAAAATCCAGATTTAAATATTGTAGAGATGGACACAGTTGAAGGCTTACAAACAGAATCTGATTGCTTTCTTACTCTTTTTTGGAGAAAATCTCATTTTATGCTTATATTTAAACTTGAATCTCAAACTACTGATGAAGTAACTAGAGTTTTTGAAATTCTCCAAACAATAATACCTGAAGAAGATTATAAAAAATTATTTCAAGTAATTCTTACTGACAATGGTCATGAGTTTTTTGATGTTAATAATATTGAATATATTCATGAAACTGGTGAATATGTTACTCATCTTTTCTTTTGTGATCCTTCAGCTTCTTGGCAAAAAGGAGGTATAGAGAAAAATCATGAATTTATTCGTTATATTTTACCTAAAGGATCATCATTTAAAAATATCACTCAAGAAAACTGCAATTTATTTATGAATAATATTAATAGTTTATGCAGGGACTCTTTAAATGGAAAGTCACCTTATGAAGCAATGCTATTCTTATGTGATGAATATATTTTAAAAAAACTTAATTGTTATTATATTAAGCCTGATGATGTTATATTAAATAGTTCACTTCTAAAACATTAATTTTTTATTTTGTTTTTGTTATCTACTTTATTATTTATTTTTAAATTGCAAGTCAAGGTCGCGAAGCGTTCATTTTAACCTTTACTGCAATTTATAAAATAAATATAATTATCAAACAAAAAAAACAAAAAAAAGATATTTATAAGCGTCCATTATAAATATCAATTTTTGACAAATAAATTGCCATATTACAATATAAAATACAATGTGGGCATTGTGCACTTACTTTTAAAAATTGTACAATTCCTACACTTTTTCGCGTAGAAGAAATTCTTCCTTGCGACTAATAATATACCACTTTTTAAAATTTTTATCTACTCATTTCTTATATTTTCTTAAAAATTCATTGAAAAAGTGCATTTTCTTTTAAAAATACACTTTTTTGATTCAATTGCACTTAATTGTGCACTTTAGATTGATTCAACGAATACAAAGCGGTCTCGACCTTGTAAATCTTTTTCTATTACTATCTTACTATTTTGAAGATAAGTTAGAACCAATTTTTGAATACTACTAGCTTGTTTATAACCAATTTCAAAAGCAATCAAATATTTTGTCTTTAAATATTTATGGGCTTTTTTTAAAATTTCTTCGTAATAAAATAAGCCATTATTAGGAGCATATAAGGCTTCTTTAGGTTCGTTATTTTTAACAATATCCATTATTTCTTCATTTTCACTAATATATGGTGGATTACTAATAATAACATCATATTTTTTCGTTAAAACATCTAACATATTACCACGTAAAAATTCTATATCAGCATCATTTACTAGAGCATTTTCTTTAGCAACCTCTAAAGCCTTGCTAGATATATCAACAGCAGTTATATTTGCTTTTATTTGTTTTTTTAAGGCAATAGCTATACACCCACTACCTGTACCTAAATCGACAATAGCAACAGGATATGTAAATAATTTTTGAATATACCCAAGTGTTTTTTCAACTAACTCTTCAGTTTCAAATCTTGGTATCAAAACATTTTTATTAACTTTTATTTCATAACCATAAAAATTGGTACTTCCAACAATATATTGAACAGGTAAACCTTGTTTTAATTTTTCAAGGCCTTGTTTAAGTAATGAAGGAGGTAAATATTTTTTCAAATATTCCGTATCTGTCATTATTCTCCTCGTAATTTACGATTTTGATCTTCAATAATAAGGGCATCTATAACTTTGTCGATATCGCCTTCCATAATACGATCTAAAGTATTTAAAGTAAAACCTATACGATGATCAGTTACTCTATTTTGAGGATAATTATATGTTCTTATCTTTTCAGAACGATCACCTGTTCCTATTTTACTTCTTCTTTCAGCACCAAGTTCTTTATCTCTTTCTTGCATTTTTAAATCGTAAAGTCTTGTTTGAAGAATTTTAATAGCCTTTTCTTTATTTTTAATTTGACTTCTTTCGGTTTGGGAATAAACGACAATACCAGTTGGAATATGTGTAAGTCTTACAGCTGAATCTGTCGTATTTACACCTTGTCCCCCGCAACCACTACTTCTTGTTATATCGCCTCTAACTTCATTCATATCAAGTGCATAATCAACCTCTTCTGCTTCTGGCATAACAAGGACAGTTGCTGTTGATGTGTGAACTCTACCTTGGGTTTCGGTTACAGGTACTCTCTGTACGCGGTGTGCACCGGATTCATATTTAAGTTTGGAATAAACATTTTCTCCTTTAACCATAAAACTGATTAAGGCATATCCACCCGCTTCAGAACGTTCTTCATCGATGATTTCAATTTTCCAGCCATTTTTTTCAGCAAGTTTTTTATACATTTCAAAAAGATCACCAGCAAAAATATTTCCTTCATCTCCGCCAGCTGCTCCTCTTATTTCAACGATAACATTCTTAGAATCATTTGGATCTTTTGGTAACAAAATAATTTCAATTTGCTTTTCCAAATCAGCTTTTTTTTCTTCTAAGGTGCTTAATTCTTCTTTAGCATACTCAGCCATGTCCGCATCTTTAGCCATTTCTTTTGCGGCCTCAATATCGTTTAAAACACCTTTATATGTTTGATATATATCATAAGCATCTCTTAAAGAAGCTTGTTCTTTCGTTAATTCAAGTGTTTTTTTAATATCAGAGATAACTTCAGGTAAAGTAAGTTCTTCTGATATTTTTTGGTATTTTTCTTCTATTGCATCTAATCTTTCTATCATTTTTTGGGCCTCCACTATATTTAACTATACTACAAATATATGATTTAATCAAGGAATTAAACATATATTTTAAATTTATTCTCGTTTGAACATTCTAATAACATTTTTTTCGTATAAGAGCGTTCTATGTCTTTTGGAATAGGTTCTTTAGTATCTAAATACTTTAAAATTAAAAATCGTATTTGTTCAAGTTCTTCCTTGCCACACTTATTTTTATTGATAATTTGGAATAAAGCATTTATTTCCTTATACATAGCTAAATCATTATATTCTATACAATGTAATAAATTATGGGCTTTTTTCGTAAGTAAAGCACCATTTCGAATAGTTGTTTTCCCACCATCTTCTGTTTTAATAATATGATGATATGTGATAGATCTTTTACTGGTTATTTTAAAACTCATCCAATCTCTATCAGTTAGACCATATATTTTAATCATATTAACAACAATATCTTTCATCATTATAACCCCCAAACTTTATGTAATATAATAACATATCTTTTTATCTTTGAAAAGAAAAAAGAATTAGTTTTCTTCTAATTCTTCATCTTCGTCAACAATTTCTAAATCTTCCATATCATCATCAACTAAATCATCATCATCGATATCAGAATCAATGTTTTCTTCTGTTTCTTCTGAAGATGTTTCTTCTTCATCTTCTATATCTTCTTCTTCAATTTCTTCATCTTCTTCATCAAAAGCAATCTTAATTGAATGATTATCTCTTAAATCCCATTCGGCATTATCAAGTAAAATAAATCTTTTATCGGTTGTTAATGATGTATAAAAATCACCTATTTTAGATGAATATTCTTTATCGGAATACTCTAATAAATCACATATTTTTTTAAATATTGATGGCGTATTCATACTTTTTTTATTTTTTTCTAAGATAAGAAAAGCTAAATCGGCATAAGAAAGAGCTTCAAGTTCTGCTTTAGACATTTTATTTAAATTCATATTTTTTCCTCCTACATTTTATTTGGTGTTTCGATTCCTAAAAGCCTTAAACCTTCTTTTAAGATAGTGGAAACAATTTCCGATATTTGAAGTCTAAAAGCTGTTTTATTTATATTTTCATCGATGATTTTTTCATTTGCATAAAATTTATTAAATAATCCAGCTAATTCTAGTAAATATTTCGCAACTATACTTGGATCATATCCTTCTTTGGCTCTTGTAATTATGTTTTCAAAATCCGATATTTTAAAGATAATATTCCAAACATAATCATTGATATCTACTTCATTATAATTTATTACAGTATCTATATTATGTGTTAATAAAGATTTTATTCTTGCATAAGTATATTGTAAGTATGGTCCGGTTTCTCCTTCAAATTTTAGTATATCATGAAGATTAAAATCTATATCACTGGTTCGGTAGTTCTTTAAATCATTAAAAATAACAGCCCCAACACCAACCATACGACTTGTTTCTTCTATATTTTCGGTTGCATGTTCCTCTACTCTTTGCTTAGCTAAAGAAACAGCTTCTTCTAAGACGTCATGTAAGGAAACGGCACTACCACCTCTTGTAGACATTTTTTTGCCATCTGATAAAACTAAGCCAAAGGCAATATGATGAATATCTTTCGCATAATCATATCCCATTTTATTAATAATTTCTTTTAACTGATTAAAATGCAAAGTTTGTTCATTTCCAACAACATAGAGAATTTCATCAAAGTGATATTTTTCTTTTCTATCTAAAAGAGCCGCAATATCTCTTGTTATATAAAGAGTTGCTCCATCTGATCTTTTTACTAAAGCTGGTGGCATATCATCAAAACTTACAATAGTTGCCCCTTCACTTTTTGTAAGTAAATGTTTATTTTCTAACTCTTTTAAAACATCTTTAGCCTTTTCTAAATAATAAGATTCGCCTGACCATTCATCAAAATGATTAATATGAAGAAGGTCATAGGTTTTCATAAATTCTTTTATAGATTCATCTCTAAACCATTTCCATAATTCAAGGTAGTTTTCATTACCTTCTTCTAATAATTTAAAAATTTTTCTTCCTTCATCGTTAAGTAAAGGGTCATTTTTAGCTTCTTCATGAAAACGAACATACAATTTATTTAATTCTTTAATAGGATTTTCTTTGACTTTTTCTTTATCGCCCCAGTTTTCATATGCATATATTAATTTGCCAAATTGGGTTCCACAATCGCCTAAATAATTGATACCTATAACTTTATATCCTTGTTTTTCATAGATGTTTTTTAAAGCATGACCGATAACGGTACTACGTAAATGTCCAACACCAAATGGTTTAGCAATGTTAGGTGCCGAATAATCTATGACAACAGTTTTGTTATTTGGCTTTTTAGTACCATATAAGTCTTTTTTTTCAAGAACTTCGTCAATGATTTTTTTTGTAATTTCTTCTTTTTTTAAGAAAAAATTGATATAAGCATTTTTTACTTCTATTTTCGAAAAGTAGGTTTTGTCGATATGATCTTTAATATCATTAGCTATTAAATTAGGATTAAGAGAAAGCTGTTTAGCAATCGTAAAACATGGGAGGGCATAATCACCAAGTGAGCGATCTTTAGGTATTTCAATATTGATATTAGATCTATCTATTTTGGGATTTTCTTTGATGATTAATTCTATTAATTCTTCTTTAGTTATCATGAAATCACCTCATATTCAAGTTTATATTCAGTTATTTGATCATTACTTTTATATTTAAAATATATCATATTGTTTGTAATTTCTTTTTTATATAAATTAATATCTATTAAAAAACTTTTTTGAAAGGATTTTACAAAATATGTAGCATTATTTTCTTTACCTAAATTTATAGTTAAAGATGTTTCGTTATCATCTCTTTTCATAATGATGTTATCATTTAAAATATTAATACTAGTTGTAAGATTATTTTCTTTATAAATAATAGTTTTATCTCTTTTAAGACCAAGTATTTCTTTTTTAGTTATATCACCATTTGATATGAGTTCATATTTAATTTTTATTTTTGGCAAAAATATCAACCTTTCTTTACCGATTGTAATTATATCAATATGTATACAAAAAAGCAATAAAAATTGAGAAAAAAAAAGAAGATTTCTCTTCTTATTTGCAAGTTGCTCCTGAATCTTGGGCATTTTTCTTGAAAGCAGCTCCTGTTAAATCTTTTCCAACCATATCAGACATATTAAATTTTTCTAACGCATCAGCAGATACTTTAGATAAATCAATATCGAAGGAAATAGTAACTTTTAAGCCATCTCTTTTAACATCAATTTTCATACCATCTTGACCTTCATATGCAGCTTTTAATATTTCATATGAAGCTGCTCCTGCTTTAGCGTCCGCTTCGTTTTCAGCTTCAGCTGTCATTGACATATTTACTTTTTTGATTTTGTCATTATTATCAGTTGTTGCTTTAACAGTTACTGTCATGCCATCTTCATCTTGTGTACAAGTAATCGTATTTTTACTACTACCACAACCTGTTACTAAAATAAGAGCTAAAACTGCTACAAATAAACTCATTATTTTCTTCACTATACTCACCTCTTTCTTTAGGTAATTATAACATGTTTTTTTAACCTTGGCAATAATAGTTTTAAACCTATACCAATTTTTCCTATTTGTATAAACTATATTAGGGTGATAACTATGCCTAAT